>JAFSXJ010000107.1 GCA_017444065.1 Paludibacteraceae bacterium
ATTTTTTCGCTTGTGGTCTTGACAGGGAGACCAGTATACAGTGCTCATACGACAGAGCAGGGGGCGAGAAACAAGACGCTGACAAGCAGCGATGCCGGTGATTCTGTCACAATCGGTGAAAACACAGGCCTTGTACACTATGTTGATGTGAGCCGGTATCAGACCATCTGGTACGCTGTACAATGGTACGGCGAAAGCAATGCACTTATCGGCAGCAAGCTGCTCTATAAGGTGGACTATTCCAACATCGATTTCAAGACTGTCATCAGCAACGGCGAGACCCTCGTTGTTCCGACCGGCAAGAAGCTCGTGGGCGAAGTGACCGTCGAAAATGGTGGCACGCTGCTGTTCGAGGACATGACCGCGCTGGAGTACACGTTTGTTGGCAACAACATCAATGGTAAAATCAATGAGGGCGCTGTTATCGGCGTCGGTACGCTGGGGAACTACACAGCATACATCGGCACGGAGTCCAAGCCTAATGTGACCTCAAATGTGACCAAGAACGAGAACTTCCTCGCGCTCGGCACAGGTGCGAAACTTGAGATTGGCAACGGTTATATTGTTGTCATCACTGGTACCGTCACTGCTTCGAAGTGGGCAAACAACTGGGGTGAATATCAAGGGAAACCAGCCAGCCCCTATCAGCTCGTCGTTGCGGGCAGCGATGCGGTGCTGATTGTAAACAATACTCTTTCCATCTGCGATTATTCACGCAATGATGCTCCGTCCCTCATTATTGACGAAGGTGGCACTTTGAAGATAAATAATACGGCAACCGTAACGATAAATGCCGATGCCGTTGCATCAATCTTTAGTGGCAAGGCTGTCAACAACGGCACGATTACCAACAACGGCACGATTACCATCAATGCTGAGGATGGGTTCATTTCGACGGGTTCTATCGAGAACAATGGAGAGATTACGACTGCAAGCACCTCGAAGCCGACGGCGAGTTACATTGTCGGAACGAAGTACCTCAGCGAGGGAACTGCCGCCGCGAACATAAGCGCAGGAAATGAATGGGCACAGACCGTTACCGGCAGAGGCTCATGGCAGCCCTTGACGGATGGGAATATCAAGGACAACGATGCTTATTACATTACGATTCTTAGAGCCGGTAAGGACACAGCTGCATCGAAGACCTGGTTTGAGGGGACAAATGTTGTGCAGGTTGCGAATTATGGCGCTTCGACTGCTGAAGGCTTGTTCCGCATTATCATCTGGTCTACGGATGAAAACGGAATGGTGAACTGGTCTAAGAATGCGGACAGTGCGAACGCCAACGCCTTGGTGGAGGCAGGTGAAAGGACTAATAATTCTACCTACGCGGAGATGCAGGCGGTCGAAGAGTTCACCGTTTCCTTCAAGGCGGCGGATGGGAGCACCACTTGGTGCACTTCTAAAGTTGCCAATCAAAATCATTCGTCCTAATCCAGCGAATAACCCAACACACAACGCAAGAAGGAGGCGCTTCGGCGCCTCCTTTGTTATCCTTGTGTCTGCTCCAATGCTTCCAAATGCTTGCGCATTGCGACGGCGGCGGAGCCGCCCCTTGCGGCCGAAGGCCGCCGAGGCGTCAGTCCAAAACACATATTGTTGGGGCGCGAGAGACCACGCTGCTTTCAAACAAATGCTCAAAGTTTGCATAACTATCTTGCTATGAAATACATAGATGCGCCCCTCAGATATACATTCTGAGACAGTTGCGCGAAATAAAGGGTTACTTTTCATTGGACTCAATGGAAAGTAACCACTTTATCAGTTTGGAGGGACCCTAGCAGTGCAGCGCTTCACTTTTTTTGCTTCAGGAAAAAAATAATGGTAGACGCCTAGATACCAAGTTCAGTATACTAATACCGTAGTAGTTTATGTTGGTATGATGGCATCTTGCTATCTCGTTATCTTTTACCCCTGCATCGACGCAGGGAAGTCATCTTGTTTCAAAGGGCAAACCGGGTTGTGCGTCTTGCACGACGCCCAGTCCGATTTAGCATCAACAACAGCGCGGAGAACCGTAACAACGGCCTTCGCGCTGTTTTTATATATATCTGAGCCCCTGCGGTCGAGCTCCGTCCGCTCTGTATCACCACGGCAAACCAGCCGTGTCAGAGTTACGATGTTTGAAGAAACGCCATCCGGTCAAAGAGGATGGCCAAAGACACCTCTCCCGCAGCCAGCGGGAGGACGTCGTGTTTCAGAGCTCCCGCGCTGGGCAACTGGCTCGGGCCGCCGTGTTCAACTCCACGGCTGTTGTTCCAGTAATGAGCCAACCGGCTCCACTAGTGTGAGTCGGGTCGCGTTGGTATCCCATCGCTCTGCGCATCCAGCGTGGCGTGATAAATATCGATACGACGAGGTGTTCATATGGCCAGACAATCCATATGAACGAGGGTTTTATTCGTCTCCCCTCACCGCGACCAGCGGCGACGCAAACCCCGTATCAGCGTCGGCAACAAAATGAGATGAGCCCAAATTAACTGCCCCTCAAAGGCTGGGATGGACGCATCTTTACGCAACATTACAAATATGAAAGGGTGTAATCCGTATGGCAAGGCACAAGAGACATAAAGGCTCACCAGTATATCAAGTCGCCAATGTGAAAATTGATACGCATAAGCGCTGCGATAAGGATGAGGCTGAGATTATCTCTCAGACCCTTTCACAATATCAGAAGCATACGGTCAAGTTCTTCAAGTGGTGCCAGAGAGAGTTCGGCGTCAGAGATTTGGCCAAGTGGTCCGTGTACATCCAGAACTATGCGGACTATCTTGTCGAGGCAGGTAAAACCACAAGCACCATACACACATATTTGGCCGGAGTTTGCCGGCTATTCGGCGTCCCGATGGGCAAAATCAAAAAGCCACTACGCGTCAATGCGGAGAACATACGCTCGCGAGGTGCCAAGGCATCCGACGAGCGCGCGGATACCAAGCGGGAGGCGTCGCCGCAGTTATATGACCTCGCCAGCATGGTCGGCATCCGTAGGGCAGAGTACAAACGCCTCGACGGTACCGACTTGGTGCGTGACGAGAGCGGCTACCTCTGCGTGCGCGTAAAAAATGGCAAGGGCGGCAAGTTCCAGCTTCAGCGCATCCTCCCAGAACATGCCGCAGCCGTGAGTACCTATTTCGACGGAACAACGAGTTATCTGTTCAGCCGTAAGGAGCTCAAAAATAAAATCGAC
>JAFSXJ010000108.1 GCA_017444065.1 Paludibacteraceae bacterium
ACAGAAGGGAATAATGGTAGAACGAATAGCACCTCTCAAATAATTCTGAGTTATGGATTTTTTAGAAGTAACAAAAGCAAATTATGTTGGCGGACACAAGATTCACTTGTGGTTCAACAACAATGTGGATAAGATAGTCAATTTCGAAGGTTTACTGCAAGGCGAGGCCTTTGCTCCCCTTCGAGACGAGAACTATTTTAAGAACTTCCATATAGCCTACAACACTATTGAATGGGATAACGGAGCAGACTTCGCGCCCGAATATCTATTAGCACAATAGAGTAATTATTTTTTATTTGCACAAAGCGGTAATCCACTATCAGACGGGTTGCCGCTTTTTTGTGCGTGTGACCTGATACAAAGAACAAAACATAAATAGAAAAAGAAACAACAAACAATATAAAAGTTGTGCCCGACACGGATAAGGGTGAAACATTGTGCCTTTGGCGGGCACGGAAACTTATCTACACTTCGCAAAACAGATTATGAGTGTAACAAGAATATTTGCAAATACAGGACAGGCATTATTGCATATTACAGCGCTCCCAATCGCATGAAACTAATCATTGCTGACAGAGGTGGTCATGACATTGGAAAATCCACTGCGATAAAAAACGTGTTTAATGAGTTGCGCTCAAGTTATCCGGATACTACAACCCTTATTGAACCTCAGGATATAAATGAGTTACGGTATTCATGGGTTGATGTGAAAGCAACAATAAAAATAGGCAATACACTTGTAGGCATAGAAAGTCAAGGAGACCCTGGCACTCGAATGCAAAAATCGGTGGATGACTTTATAAACCAAGGCTGCGAGATTATTCTGGTTGCTTGTCGCAATCAAGGAGGTACGATAAATAAAACAACCGATTTAGAAACAAACCATGGCTATACGGTACTATGGTTACAGAATGGGAAATGTACAGATAACCTTTGTTGGAAAGTTTTAGAAGACAACTATGGATATAGGGTGGCAGATATAATTGAAAAATGTGCATTGAGCAAAGTGTTATCGCCTATATATTTGTAATTTTCTCAGGGCATGAGTCATTGGTTTGACCTATACTCACAAAGAAAATATAGTGCTCTCAATCGCACTCAAAAATGATTGAAAGACGTACATTGACATATTGATTTGCTTATAGAAAGGGGAAAAACACACTTTTTCCTATGTTTTCTTGCGGAAAATTTGCATAATTGGTATTTTTTTTAGTACCTTTGCATGCAAATCACCAAACATCTCTCACAATGAGATCCACGCAAGAATATATCCAACTCCTGAAAGCACACGCTCCCATCCTGCACGAAAGGTATGGAGTGACATCCATGTCACTCTTCGGCTCAGTGGCACGTGGTGAGCAGAAAGAGAACAGCGATGTGGATGTGCTGGTTGATATGCCGGCAAGTCTGCGAGGCGTGGGAGGTGCCAATGACTATTTGGAAAGTCTGTTAGGCTGTCATGTGGATATGGTGCGTAACCACGGACACTTGACGCCATTCTTCCGCAAACAAATAGAACGCGATGGAATCACTATCTTTTGAGAATCTGGAAGTCATCCGTGAGAATCTGCTGAACATCAGCAAGTCCATTCAGCTGCTGTTGGAATAGAATAAAGACGTGCAAAGTACCGACGAGTGGACCAACTCATCATCCGGCATGCAGAAGCTTGCCGCCAATTGCATGCTGATAGAAGCGATTGGCGAGGCTGTCAAGCAGGTTGACAAACGCGCCGGACGAGAGTTCCTTAGCCAACGACCGGAAATACCTTGGCAGGATGTGATGTCAATGCGCAACCATATAGCACACGGGTATTTTGATTTGGATGACGCGTATGTGTTGGCTGTCGTCCAACATGACTTGCAACCGCTTTTAGAAGCTGTTGACGGTTTATTGCAAGATGTTGAAGGCAGAATAGCAGACTACGAGGCGGACAAGCTCGCGGAGAAGTAAAAAAAAAGAAATAATCCTTTTTATAAGCAACAATGTCGAAAGATGTTGTTGCTTTTTGTATGCGAATCAATATGCTCAATAAAATGGTTATAGGTGATTGGATTTGCCTATATTCACAAGATAAAATAATAGTGCTCCTATCCGGCACGGGAAATAAGGGATAGACGATCTTTGAAATTATGAACATTTAGACTAATAAATGAGCAAAAGACAGGCTCGGGGATAGGGGAAGATGTATCCCGAAAACAGGCTCAAGGTGTCAGAAAAATGGTCAAAAGGGGCGGTTTGGTGCACGAATTGGGTTAGGCGGTTTAGCAACTGGCTGATAATCAACATAAGCGAAAAGGCAAAAAGGCTTATTTTCGTAAGGGTGCTAAACAGTCTATACCGCATTGGTTGATAAGGGCTTATAGCCTTAAAAACGTATGTGCAGAAAATTGGCCCATTAAGTGACGCCGTTCCAATCACTGCTGACGCAGTGCACGCTCCGCAAGATGTGGCATAGTTGGAATAGGTGTAGCCAGTATATGTAAACGAATAAGACTCACAATAAATACTATTATCAGAAGCTGTAATTTTTATCATAATCGTATTATCAGCGACTCCTGTTATACTTACATCTTTTGAGATCTCAACGAATGAAGAACTCCATGAACCATACCAATTAGAGGTATTAAATTTACCCGAAGTAATATCGGTGTAAGAAGAACCGCTATTAGTAGAATAACTTAGAGTTCCTCCTCCGCCGCTACCATTTGATTTCATTGAAAGTGTTATGTTACTAATGCTTGTAGTCCCCCATCCGGTTAGTGTCACTGTTTGGCTATTATCCTTTGTCATCTGTTTGGACGTACTATAGGTCTCTGTAATAGAAGCACTTGAACCAGTTGGAGGAGTTCCCGTTGGAGTACCAAATGTATTCTTTGAGGTGATGGAATAAGTTACCGTCTTGTTTGCCGGAGTAGCAGTAGCGAATACGGCATAATAGGTAACATTGGCTGTCACTGCCGGTGCTCCGGTTGCATCCGTAAACAAAATAGTTGGGGCTGTTGAAGCGTGGCTATACGAGCTATTGGTCCATCCAACAAATAC
Organism: Paludibacteraceae bacterium; assembly: GCA_017444065.1. Taxonomy (GTDB): domain Bacteria; phylum Bacteroidota; class Bacteroidia; order Bacteroidales; family Paludibacteraceae; genus Colicola. The sequence continues at coordinate 3,044 of JAFSXJ010000108.1, forward strand.
TTTGCTGTTGTCACAAGCAGAAGATGTTGGTGCCGTAGGAAGCGCCGTAACTTTTGAACCGGAATAAACACTTGTAGATGGGGAGCCGTGGCCTGTGTTCCAATTCTCACCATTGACACTCCATGAGACGGAGTACGATGGAGCAGTTGTATAGGAAATTTGAATCGTCTTGATACGAAGTTGTGTGTTTGATGTATTAACGTTTTGAATCGTTACAGAAGAATAAGCTGTAATACTACTAACTGTATATGTATTACTGCTTGCGGAAACAGATGTCGCACTTCCCCCATCCACCGAATATTTTACAGAGGGGCTGGTTGAGGTTGTCATGACGAAACCCGTAATAATTATGCCTGATGCAGGAGTAAGGGTGATGGAGCCACCATTACCACCGCTATTATAATAAAGACGCAATTCGCTACTGCTTGAATTATAAGCAGGCTCATTACTACCATCATTTTTTGCGGTAGAGAAAGAAACAATATTAGTTACACTTCCGCTGGTTGTCGTAAAATTCGTATAAGTACCAGAAGAACCTGTTGCAGTTCCCCAACCTAGCGTATAAGTCGAATCTCCCCACGCATTCCCCACGCCTATCGTCAGTAGCAAACACAAGACCGCAACCACACGCGAACCAAGAGATAGCAAACCACATTGTCCGATTGGGGTCCGATAGGGGTCGATGACGGTGCGGGTACGACTTTTCCTAGGGTTTACTCCATTTTTGCAGGTGTAAAACCAGGATTGTTGACTCTCCCCGACGCCATGCCGAAGAGTTAGCAAAGGGCTGCGATGTACCCGCTGCCGTAATACTGAAAAGATGTTAAACGTTTTCATTATATTGTTTGTTTTTATTTATATCTTGTTGACTTTGGCTTATTGCTCACTATGTGTTTAATATATTTATCACAATGTGTTGATTTATGTATCACCTCTTGCCGCATTGCGGCGTGTGCAAATGCCGCGCACATATATGACACACATGCTCGATACATATGCTCGCACCGCCTACGGTGCAAATGTTCTTTGACATACTGACATAATACAACAAGCGGCAACCCGCTTGGAACACCCTATGCGAACTATGTTCTTTAGGGAACCCGCTTGCTGTGGATTACCGCTTGGAATATATCTATTTAGAATATTCCGGCGTGTGTTTGCGAAAAATCTCGCAACGAGAAACCTCGCAATACTATTACGAGATTTTGAGTACCGGCCGTCTCCGGAATGGAGTTTGCTTCAACTTCAGCCACTCGCGGAAGAACGGATCTTCAAGAGCATAATCTTCAGTACGAACAACTACGCCACCTTTGATAAGTCGTTTGAGAGAACTGAAAGTAGTGCTTGTGGCAACATCCCGGTTGGTCAACGGTTTTTCGTTTCGCGACAATTGCAACAACGTGTTCTTGTCTGTGTTGTTAAACGTTTCCCACAATCGTTCGTAATCAAGATCATGCGCTCGCAAAGTGGCTTGAATCGCTTCACCGACAACATCTTCTTGAATGCGGTTTATCTCTATCTGGTTGGAAACTTCAAAGGCCAATTGTTGCGTGTAATACGGATGGCAGGAAGAGAATGACAGGATATCTTTGGTGAGCTCCTCTTTATTTGGGGTTGCAGGTAAACGCTCCAACACAAACTGATAGAACTCGTCGTAAGGAATCTTGTTGAGCCTCATCAGCCCGCCGAAATGGTAAAATGGTGATTTCTTGCGCTCAAAAATCTCAAGCATCATCCCTTCCTGACTGCCTAAGAAGATGTAGTTCAGTCCACTCTGCATTTGCATGATAGAGCGTAACTGCTTGTCAAGATTCTTGTCGATGTTACGCACCTCCTGAAACTCGTCCAACACAACAATCAGTTTGTTCTTTGGAGTACTAAGCTTCTGCAACAGACCTAACACGTCTTCAAGCATTGTGGTATCCGTCGCTTCCGATGGCTGAAAACCAAATTGATAATCGTTTGTAACAGCATTGTACGTAGCAGTCGGCAGAATACGGAAATGGCGCAGTTCATGCTTGAGCCGCTCCATCGGATATTGAGCTAATACGGCTTTGAGCAGCTGAGTGGTAAAAGAAGCCTTTGAGGTAGAGTATTGCATATCCAGCCATACGTAGGGACGTCCGATTTCCTCAACACATTTCCGAACCAGACTGCTCTTTCCGTAACGGCGGGGACTGATAATAGTAAGATGATTCTCACTGTCCAAGTACTGCTTGATTTGTGCTAACTCTTCCTTGCGATCGGTAAAGAATTCACCCTGTGCAAGCGTCCCATACGAGAATTTGTTTGCCATAAGAATTTGTTTAAGAACAGTTTAACGATATAACCATTAGTATTGCGAGAAAGTTCGCAACGAAATTTTTCGCAAATATACAACAATAATTTGAAATATGCAAATAATTCTGCCAAATTTGTTCTGCAAAGGTGAAATTTTATGCTTTTTTCACTTTTGCAGAAGCAAATAGCGGTAATCCAACATGTCAATGTCCGCTGCCCTCACAGGGCGTAATTGTTCCGCCCATGCGGGCTTGCGCGGAAATGCCGCGCACATATATGATACATATGCTCAATACATATGCTCGCACCGCCTACGGTGCAAATGTTCTTTGACATACTGAAATGACTGGTTTTATGTCCATACCGCCTAAGTAAGCGGCACATGGAATAAAACAATCTGACACGGAACTTCCGTTCCATGCCAGACTGATACGTGTGTTTGCTAAATGCAGCTGCTTGAGGAAGCTTGCCTTAAGGCGTCAGTACATCAACCCAAACAGCCACAGCGGCAGTTTGTTGCCGTGGGGATAATCGTAATCATCTGCGGCGATGTAGGCGTTTTCTGCTTGTGCAACCTGCTTGCCGTCTTTCGCCTTGCCGCCAATCTCAAAGGTGAGCTTGTGGTCAATCAGGAAGTCGCCGTTCTTGCAGTATTCGACTTGATGCTTATAGCCCAACTGGTTGCAGAAGAACGTCTCGCGCATCGTGCCGATATTAGGCTCCTTGAGTGACAACGCTTGAAGCAGGTTGGTGTTCTCCATAAGGATCTTGTCCGGCTTCTGCATCTTCTTGACATTCATGTCATCGGCGTACAGCAGACGGATAAGTTTGGCCTCGTGCAAGTATTGGAGATATGCAAGTAAGGTAATACGCGATACACCAATCAACATGGATAGTTTTGTCACATCCACCAACATGGGCATTTCAGAGGAAATCACTGCCAATAGTGCTTTAAGTTTGCGAATATTGCCGACATCTACTTTGCGTAGTTGCGGAAGTTCAATGTTCAGAAGCACATCTGCGATATTCTCCACCCGTTGGCTGTACAGGGAAAAGCCTTCCGTCCCAAACGGATAATACCCTTGGTTGAGATAAACTGGGAAAAATTCATACGGATGGCATTTCTGGTGCACTTCAAGGACGATATCGAATGCATTGCGCAGAATATCATCCAAAGAAACCTTAGGTAACTCAATCTGATGGTATAGTTGCATGTACTCACGGAAGGAAAGCCCCTGCATGTCATAACTCAGGCAACGGCGTGACAAATCGGCTTGCGCATTCAAGATGTGCAGCAATGATGACCCAGTAAAGACAACATGTAGAGATTGGAAATTATCATAGATTTCTTTGATTTCCTTCGCCCAGTACGGAGAGTTATGGACCTCATCAACAAGTAGCAACTCGCCTCCTTGACGTTCAAATTGCTCAGCTACTTCGACCAAAGAATGTTGCGCGAAATAGAGATTGTCCAGCCGGATGTAAAGTGATTTGTGATTACTCGTGTTACCATAATGCAATTTTTGATATTGGAGCATCAAGGTTGTCTTTCCTACGCCACGGGCACCACGGATAGCATTCAGGCGTGATTCTTTCCATGGAATGTCATCCATGATTGAGCGCACAAACGCGGTTGATACGTTGTCCAACAACTTTTGATTGTACTGGAATAAAGTATTCATAGTAGTAAATTTTGAAATCCAGCACAAAGTTACTATATTTTTTTGAAATATGCAAGCAATTGCGCCATGTGTTAAGTGCATTATACACATATCCGCAAAATATGTTAAATGCACTAAACAAAAAATGTCATAATTTGTTAAGTGCGGGCTTTTCATTTAACAAATTGCATCAAAAGTGTTTTCTTCATACAACACTTTTTACGCAAATGTGTTTCGCCCACAAAACACATATCAGTCATTTCAACATGTCAATGTACGCTCTGTCCTGGATTGGAGTGCCGGACAGGAGCACTATAGCGAGCTGAGACTCAGCCAAGAGCCGGAACCCATGTGTGCCGAACGCGACAGGGCACACTCAAAGGAGACTGACCGCTAAGCGGAAAGTCCGACAAAACATAATATGTCAAGTATGTCATCATGGACATCAAATATTTAGTATATCTTATGGCTATGGGATATTGGGTTATCCCTTAGTCACAAATAAATAATAAAACATCAAGTGTTATGACAAATTTTAACTATCTAACAAACTTGTTGCAACGGGTAAACCGTATACCTTTGCTATACCCTTGGTATACCCTTGGCGGTGACACACGGAAGGTGTTTACTCCCGATGTTGCCCCGACTACGGCTCGACTATGGACCGACAACGACTCGACTACGGCTCGGCTACGCCTTGCCCGTATTGCCGCTATGCTGTGTCTGCTATTCACCTTCGCTGTAGGCAGTGCGTGGGGTACGGATGTTACATATACTGTGACTTCCACGAGTGCTGTCAGTACAAGCGGAACTGCTCCGGGAGGTTCTTCAGCATCTTATTCGCAGACTTATAGCACTGCCTCGCAGATGACGACCGGCAATAGCGTGACGTTAACGCTGACTTCATTAGGTGGGATTAACATTTCTAACATCACACTTTCAATGAAATCTAACAAGAGCAGTGGTGCCGGTAAACTTAAATATTCTACAGATGGAGGTTCCAATTGGACTTACCTTGTAGGAAGCAGCGGTAGTACTGTAAATTTCAATAATTCTTCTTGGTATGGTTCATGGTCCCAGTTATATGTTAACGTCTCCAAATCTGTTTCATTAAGTGCTGTGACGCAACTAATAATAACGATTGAGGCTACGGCTAACTCATTATATTGCGAATCTTTCAAACTGACCTATACAACATCCGGTCCGACTATCACCACATCGGTTACATCGCTTTCTGATGTGGGATATAGCACAGCGGACTTTACGCAACAGGTGAAGTCGTTTACGGTCAGCGGTTCAAGTCTGACAGCTAATGTTACCGTCACTGCCCCGACAGGCTTTGAGGTCTGCAAGACGTCCGGCGGAACATATACGTCATCTGTTACGTTTGACAAAGGCTCCGGCACATTGGCTGCATCGACAGTCTATGTTCGTTTGCAGTCTGGCGAGTCGGCAGGCAGTTATGATGGTGATGTCACATGCACTTCGACAGGCGCGACAAGCAAGACCGTAGCATTGTCAGGCTCCGTGCCGTTCACCGTGACATGGCAGGCCAACGGCTCACTACATGCAACGACTTACGTGGCGTATGCAACCAGCCCGGGCACAGCGTTAGGCACGTTGCCCGACGACCCTGACCCGTCGGATTACACGTGCAGCACCAAGTCCTTCTACGGCTGGTATGACGGCAATTCGTACACCAATGCCTCCGTTGCGCCAAGTACAATCAGCACAAGCACGAAGATTACCTCTGACAAGACCTACAATGCCGTGTTTGCGACTGCAAGCGGCACAACCACCACGTGGGTGCTGACCGCCCTTAATGCAGTAACAGCAGGAACGTATGCTATCGTTAATCAGTCAAACAAAGCATTTGACGGAACAATAACAAGCGGTCATGGTAATGTGACATCAGGAACATTTAGTTTCACTGATGGCGTGGCAACGTCAGCACCTACTGGAACATGCGAAATTACGTTTGAGGTTCAAAGTGATGGCTTTTCGATGTACAACACTTCGTCAAGCAAGTATCTCTACGCATCCCAGGCGGCGTCAGGCGGATTAGCCGAGCAAACGAGCAAACCGTCGGATTACTGGAACTATTATAGTCCCAACTGGCAATATCATCACAATTATAGTAGTAAATACGCTCGTTTGCGTAGCGCATCATCCACTCCCGGAGGATTACGAATATACGGAGCTAATGATGGTGACGGCGTAGTTCAACTTGCCAAGAAAACATCAGTTACCACCTATTCCAACTATGCCACATCTTGCGGAGCGTGCACTGCGTCAGCAGTGATTGGAACGGCGTCACTTAATGGGCCGTTTAATTTGAGCACGGTGGGAGTGCAGTGCGCAAGCATAACACCCGGAACGAACTGCTCGGTGGCAAGCGGTGACTACGGATTCATCTGGTATGCAGGCACAGGCAACAAGAAACTTAACGAGGCAGGCGTGACCAAGGTGGCAGTCACAAGCGGCGCGTACTCGTCCGGCTCATTCAGCAAGAACCTGACAAGCACGTTCAGCCTCGGCAGCACATACACGTTCCGCGCGTTCGCCATCAACGGCAAGCCGGATACCGTTTACAGTGCAGCGGTGAGCTTCACTCCACGGAGCGTGACGTTTAACCTGAATAGTCACGGCAGCAGCGCGCCGAGCACGCAGTACGTGAACAACGGCGGCAAGGCAACCGACCCGAGTTACTCGGAGAGCGTGAGCGGCTGGCGGTTCGACGGGTGGTACGGCAACGCGTCGTGCACCGGCAACGCATGGAGCTTCGCGGACAGTATAGTCAGCGGCGCCAACAGGACGCTGTATGCGAAATGGACGCGGGTCTATTCAGTGACCTACGCCTATGCGGGCGGCACAAGCAGCTGCTCGGATGATACAAAGTACGCCGCCGGAGCGACGGTGACAGTCTGCTCAACACCACCAACCAAAGCAGGCTCGACGTTCTTAGGATGGCTGGGCGACAACAGTGTCGGCACGAAAGCAGCCGGTGCCACATTCAGCATGCCTGCGGCGAACGTGACCCTGACGGCACAGTGGGAAGATACGGAATATACATTGACGCAGACGAAGAGTGCGCATACGACGTCAAGCGTGTCGGCAACGAAAATCAAGTCGGGCGACTTAGTGTCAACGGGAAAAGACTTTGTATATACCATCTCGAACATCGCCGCCAATGCGGGTTATGCGTTGCCGAAAACTCCGACGCTGAGCGGCGGCGGTCAGACATGGGAGCGCGGGACGAACTACACGTGGACGCTGAGTGACGACCGTCACAGCGCGACGCTGCACATAGCCGCCGACCTGACCATCTCCGCGAACCTGACGATCAATGTGAGCGAAGTTACGCGATACCTCGTGGAGTGGGACGAGCACGGCAGTATCGATTCGGTGTACTACGCATCGGATGACAACAGCGTGACTATGAAGACGGGCATCGACGACTGCGGCACGAAGAAGTTCTACTGCTGGACGGAGAACAGCTCGTTTGTGTCTCATGAGACAACACCTCCTGCTGCCGCAAGTTCAGGATCGATTAGTGGGGATAAGCACTATTATGCTATTTATGCGGATGCCGCAGTGCCCCTAAGTCCTGGGTATAATAAGGTGACGAGCGGGGTAACTGCCGGAACGTATTTGATTGTGACGGATGCCGGAACGGCCTATGCCGGAAGAAATAGCAGCAATGATTATGGAGCTTATACCAGCGTAACCATATCGGCTGGAGTTATTGCATCTAAAGGTTCGGCTCAAGAGGTTACTATAACTATGAGTAGTTCCAATTTCCATATGAACGATGGAACTTATTACTTGGGTTATTCCGGGAGTAGTAATGACATGAAGTTTAATACTTCGGTATTGGACAATCGAGATTTATGGAAACTTGATGCTAACGGTCAAATAGAAAGCGTAAATGTCTCTGGTCGATTATTAGAGTATAATAGTGGAAGTCCCCGTTTTGCTTGTTACACAGGAGGACAAACATATGCGTTTCTATACAAAAAGCAAACCACAACTTATAGCAACTACGCCAAGACGTGTACGTTGTATGACATCAGTATAACCACGCCAAGTCATGGTGAAGTATCGACAAGTCCGACGGCAGGCACGGATGCTGCCGGTGCAGGGCAGACGATTACCGTTACCGCCACGCCGGATGCCTGCTACTACCTCAGTGCGTTGAAGTATAACGACGGCAGCGACCATGACATCCTTTCCACAAAGTCATTCACGATGCCATCGAGTGACGTGACCATCACCGCGACGTTCTCCGCCAAGTCTGTGAGCAGCATAGCCGCGACGACCAGCACGCACCGCACGCTGATGCAGGGCACATCGTTCGTGGGCGAGCAGATAACAGTGACGTACAGCGACGGCTCAACCGAGGTGCTGGACTGGGATGATTCGACATTGGACTTCAATAATCCGGATATGTCAACATTAGGCGACCAGACGGTTACCGTGGATTATGACGGTGACTGCGGCACAGCAAGTGTTGACTATGACATTGAGATTGTGGATGGTGTGCCCGTAACGTATCACGACGGCAACACCACATACGTTCGTAAGTACGAACTGGCGGCAACAGTCGGCATAGATACCATCACTGGCAAGAACGGATGTGACGGATATACGTTTGTGGGCTGGTCGGACACACAAATATCCACCACGGATGACGAGTATGTGCCGGTTCATAACTTCGCCGCCTCCACAGCACGTACGTTGTATGCAGTATATGCAATACAAAAGCAGACAAATTGGATGAGTATCCACGATGAGGCATCTGCCAAATCCGGAGCTAAATACTCAATAGTGGCGGTATATTCCTCAGACAAAATATACGAATTAACTCCAACGACAAAAAACACAAATTATCTTGATGGAACTGAGATCACTGCAAATATCAATACGTGGCGTGCCGCCGGTACGTATTACGACTATTATGTACGCAGTGCAGCACCTCCTGCTGCCAATCAATGGGAGTTTATCAAATATGGCACGAAGTTCTATATCTACAATCCCAATCAATCCAAGTATTTGCAAACGACTTCTGATGGCTATTTGAAGATATCCACAGCAGTCTTGGATTCATTTACTGTTAATGACGGCGGTACGGATTGCGCAAAGACTGTTACTTCTGCAATTACGAGCAAAAATGTACGTTGGTACAATAGTGATAAAGAATGGACATCATATGCGTCAGGTACAGTGCTATTGTTGACCAAGGATAGTCTCTTTACGACCAATCCTCCCTGTTCGCCGCGTAGCGCGAAATTCCACGGCAACGGCGGTACGGTGACCGCATACGGCGGCGGCGAGTCGGGCGGTAACTTGGTAGTGACCGAAGCTGAACGTGACGCAGGCATCAAACTGCCGACGGCATCGTTCACCGCTTGCGACGGCAAGACGTGGACGTTCATGGGCTGGATGGATGAGGAACGCGACCTGTCGCGTGTGCCTATTCTGACAACCGAACTGCTGAACGACGGTGCAGCGAGCGGTGACGTTGACCATAGCATTACCGCGGATGATGAGGAATACTGGGCAGTATATTCCAGTACCGGCGAAGCGGAAACGAAGTACGGTACGATAAGTTTTGCCATGGCAGACTTTAACAAATCCTATTCAAGTTCCGAAACCACAAAAGACAAAACGGTGTCAGATGTGGGAGACTACACTTTCGGGTATAAGCATATAGGTCACTCGTCCGATATTGGTATACAAATCCGTGCTGCGGATGACGGACCGGGAGAGTTCTATAACAAGACCTCTTTAGGTAAAATAAATAAGATTAGTTTCTCCTCATTTAGTTCCGGCGACCTTTCAGACTTAGAGGTGTATGTTGGCGATGAAGAGAAGACGACTGACCATAAGCTGACCTCCTCGGAATTGCAGGTTATCGGAACGACTTACACCTATTATCCGTCTGTAGATGGTTCGTACTTCTACATCAAGAATGTGGATTCGTACGTGTGTCTAAGCGGCATTTCTGTAGATTTCGGTCGAGGGACAGTGATTTACGCCACGACACCTGACTGCGCGAGCATATCGCTGTCGGGCGATATATACGTGACGAGCCGTAACGGCATAGGAATCATGGCGGTTACTCCGCTGACGGTGGAGGCGCATCAACTGGATGCTGACGCCGACGTGGTCATCACATCGAACAGCAGTGATGTGTATTTCTCCGCAGCCAAGAATGCTAACTTCGCCATGGCGGCAGCCAATCAGCCGAAGAACTCCGTGACGGTGACGGCAGATGGTGAAGGTGAACTGGAAACAACTGTTTATGTTCACTACAAGCCGAGTTCGACCGGCACTGGTGCCGCGAGCGATGTGACGGTTTCAGCCAACCTGTCACCAGCAGACCCGGATGTAACAGCCAACCACACCATCCATGTGCGTAACCTGTCAGAGAAGATTGTTATTGCTGCCAAGGTCGGCGGAGCCTACTATGCTTTGCCTGCCAACATGAGCACGGCGACCAATCCTGCCGGTGTACTGATTGACGTGGATGAGTCAAGCATGACTGCTACAGCACCTGTAGAATGTACGTATAAGATCTGGCCGGTGAAGACCGTCAATCCGGCAAGCAGTGATTACGACCGCTATACCGCCAATTCAGTAAAATATGACGGCAACGCGTTCGGTGACCGTGTACGTTTTTCGGCACCGAACAATACCTCGACGGCAAATGCTGGACTGTGGGCGAACAACGAAGTGTCAGGCACAACGATCAACGACAAAGCAGCCATAACGGCAATCGGCGACGGCGGCACATCAACAAACAACAACCCGTCGTACGAGTGGAAGATAACGACCACAGTGACGGACGGGAAGTGGAATAACACCCTGCAGACCGATCAGACAAACGACAAGAAGTATCTGCGTTACTGGACGGCAGCCTCCGGTGGTCCGAAGTGGGGCATGTACGCCAGCGGAGAGAACAACCTCTACCTGCTGCCGGTAACCGAGGTGACGCCGTTTGAGATGGAGGTAGTAGAGTGGTATCCCACGAAGGTGCTGGTCTATACAACGAACACGCTGAGCAGTCCGACCGTAAAGGTGAACAGCTCGACCGTAGCCGCAGCGACCTGCACATCGAAGGGCGACAACCTGTATGAGATAGCGAACCTTGACTTAACGGGCAACCCGACCAAGTCGCTGACCATCAGTTATACCTCCACAGCAGTGAATTACGCCTGCACGAAGACCATTCCGGTCATCATCTCGCGCAGCACGCAGAACGTGACAGCAGAGCCGTTCACGACATTGACGACGGGCGTCTATAACTCGGCAGATCTTGTGGTGCGCGATAACGCCACACTGACACTGAACGGAACAATAGCGCAGAACACATTCGCCAATGTGACCATCTGTCCGACCGGCAAGATTTCCGTGCCGTCCGACAAGAAGATAACCGCCGACAATGTGACGTTCTTCGGCGGCATAGACGACATATACAACGGTTCGACCTACTCGACGAACAAGTACGGCGTGCCGGAGTTGTCGCTGAAAGGCACAGTAGGCAAAGCCCTCAGCAGCATGGATTATGTGATGCGCGTTGACCTGAGCCAGATGTACGCGTTGGCACTGCCGTATGACGTGGACCTGGACGACATAACCTACTGGGACGGCACCGCCATGACGCCGGGTACAGACCTGTATATATCCGCATATGACGGGCAGGCGCGCGCGAACAGAGAAAAGGCATGGGTGTATGAAGAGGACTTCGAGGACAAGTTCGGTTCAGCCACCCTGGGTGCCGGCGTGGGCTACACCATCTCGGCAGAGCTACAGAGCGGCTTCGGCAACACATACTCAATCATCCGCCTGCCAATGCAAAGCAGTCTGGCAGCCAATGCGACGGAGACAGCGAAAAGCGTTGCCGTGACCGCCTACGTCAACAACCAGGGCGCGACAGTGACCGACAACCACAAGGGCTGGAACTTCGTGGGTAACCCGTACATGGCGACCATCAGCGGCAGTTCGGCTGGCGGTGCAAGTGACACGAAGCTGATTGTAGGCAAGCTGGTGCCGAACACGGATGTTGACCCATGGGACGGCAGCTACATGTGGGACGGGACAACCTATCCGTACCGGTATGTGACCATACCTTCGGATGACGGTAAAGAGAACGAGCAGAAGAAATGGGCTGATGTGACGCTCAAGCCGTTCAAGAACTTCTTCATTCAGGTAGGCACAAGCGGCGACCTGGCGTTTGCCCTTGCGAGCCGTGCGGATGCGCCTGCGAGGTATGCGCTGGCACCCGGGCGTGAGGTGGAGTTCGAGATAATCCTGAACAACGGGACACGACAGGATCATACGGGTCTGCTGCTTGCGGATATATACAGCCCTGCCTACGAAATCAATGCCGACCTGGAGAAGATGGAGAACACGCTGTCCGTCTATACGCTGACCGGCGGCTACAAGCTGGCATACAACGCGTTGAGCCCGGATGATGCCAAACAGCCCATACCCGTCGGGTACATCGCCAACGAGGCAGGGCTGTACACCTTCCGTCTGGACGAGAACAGCGAGGTCACGGAGGTAGAGCACATCTGGCTGACCGACTATGAACTGGACCGCGTGGTTGACCTGATGGATGCAGCCTACGACTTTACCACCGTCGCCGGACGCAACGAGACGCGCTTCGCCCTGACCATCGAACTGCAATCGAACGAAGGAGTGGTGACGAGCATTGAGGATGTGCTGACCGGCAGTGACAAGGATGCTGCGGTGAAGTTCATTCACAACGATAAACTGTACATCCTGCGCAACGGCTTGCTGTACGATGCAACCGGCAAACGGGTGAATGTAACCAATAAATGACAAATGATAAACATTTTATTGAAAGGAGAAATGATTATGAAAGCATTAAGATATTTATTGGTTGCAATCGCACTGATGCTCGCATCGCTGCCAGTTGGCGCGCAATACACTCAGGTAAACTCGTTAAGCGGCTGTACGACGTTCGGTCAGACCGACCGTCAGTACAACTTCCGTTCGACGTCGCCGATGCTCAAAGCAGACGAGGCGTCGCTTACGGCTCCTCTATTCGGTGCCGCCTCGGCTGATAAACCCACGCCGGCTACTGCGTCCGGTCCGCGCCGCTCACGTCCGGATGACTGGGAAGACCCGCAGGAGAACCCTATCGGCGATGGCATGTGGGTGATGCTATTGCTCGCGTTTGGATACGCGTTCGGCAAATTACGCCACGGATGGCACGCTGTGCCATAAAAAGCGCAATTGCCTCCGCCTTCCCCATGGATGAAAGGCGTACCGCCAGGCGGAAGGAGGTGCAAGCGTGATATCGTGTTTCCAGATTGGCTTACGCCTTGTGCTACGCTTTGCTCTTCGGTCATAAAAATGTAGCAGTTTGAGCAAAAGTCGTTCATGAAAATGTAAGAAAGACGCATAAAGTCGTCAAAAAAAGTGTAAAACATTTGCATATTTCATTTATTTTTAGTAACTTTGCAGCGTCAATCGAAAATATGCATATATTATGGAACGACTAATCATTGATGAGCTACGCCGATGGAAGACAAGTTCGCGGCGCAAACCGCTGATACTGAACGGTGCTCGACAAGTAGGCAAGACGTGGATACTGAAACATTTCGGCTCGTTGGAGTACGAGAATGTCGCATACCTGAACTGCGATGAGGAGCCCATGGCTGCGAAGTTGTTTGAGGACTATGATACAAACCGCATCATCCGTGCCATAGAAGCCTTGACTCGCACCCGTACAACAGCAGGCAAGACGCTTATCATCATTGATGAGATACAAGAAGCACCACGCGGACTGCATGCACTGAAGTATTTCGCGGAGAACGCTCCCGAGCAGCATGTAGCCGTTGCCGGTTCGCTGTTGGGATTGCTACTGCATGCCGGGGAGAACTTTCCCGTTGGAAAAGTCAACATCCTGCAGATGCATCCGATGAGTTTCGTCGAGTTTCTGACGGCAATTGGCGAGAGGCAGTTAAGCGATAGTATTCGCGCCAACGACTGGTCAGTGGTGAACACCCTGCATGACCGGGCAGTGCGTCTGCTACGGATGTATCTGTACGTCGGCGGCATGCCGGAGTCAGTACAAGCCTACTGCGACAATGTGCCGTTGAGAGACATACGCACTATTCATAACGAGATACTTACCACGTATCGCAACGACCTGTCGAAACATGCCCCGAAGGAACAAGTGCTCCGTATAACTCAAGTGCTTGACTCCATTCCCGCACAAATTGCCAAGGAAAACAAGAAGTTCATCTTTGGTCTGATAAAGAAAGGAGCACGCGCCAAAGAGTACGAACTGGCTATCCAATGGCTGCAAGACGCAGGGATAGTGCATAAAGTATGCAATGTCAGCAAGCCTCAAGCACCATTGACTTTCTATCAGGAGCCGGAGGCATTCAAACTGTTCATGCTGGATTGCGGCCTGCTTGGTGCTATGACGCAGACCGATGCATCCGAGGTGACTCTCTCTGACAATGCTTTCGAAGAGTATCGTGGGGCTTTGGCAGAGCAATTAGCGCTACAGGAGTTGGTTTGTTTGCAAGTACCGACAGCATACTATACCAAGCCGAATGCCAAGCAAGAGATAAATTTCCTGATTGAGGCTAAGAACCAGGCTATACCCATTGAAGTAAAGTCAGGTGAGAACCTGCAAAGCAAGTCACTCAAACAGTTCATCCTTGAAAACTCACCTGAACGAGCCGTCAAATCGTCGCTTTTGCCATACAGGAGCAATGAGGTTACGGACAATGTGCCGTTATACGCCTTGCAAAGTTACATAAACGCTCTCAAATAGATCATTAGGTACTTCTTTTACAATAGGTAATCAACCGCCTCAGCAAGCCGCTATATTACCACCAGGTAACCTTCTTGTTGGTGGATTCGGCAGACGACTTGTCGTACTTGAGGTCGGCAAGCATCGAGGCATTGACGCCAATATGGAAGTTGTAACTTTTATACGGCCCGAACGGCACAAACGAGGCGGACATCGTCCAGCAGTGCAGGTCGCGTGTGACGTTGAAGTTCGTATAGGTGAACTGCTTCGCTTTGAAGTCATAAGTGGTTGAAGCAGAGGCTTTCCAGCCCTTGCCAAAATTGAGTGTTCCGCTGAGGTTAAGCGTCTGGGTGATGCCCATCTTCGGATACATCCGCTCGTAGTCAAATCCACCCACATTGCCGTAACCGATCGTATAGTTCACACTCAGGCTCCACTGGATATCCGTAGGACTGAACGTCACGGCTTTCGGTCTGCCGACCGGCAAGTCAGAGCGCTCGTCCCTACCCGACTCATGGTCATGGTTATCCTCGCCGTCGGGTGGCGAATCGCCGGACTCGGATTTGTCCGTCGGCTTTTCCTTATCCTTGTTAATGCGCTCAGCAAGCTTCTTAAACGTCTGGTTGTTAAACGTATAACTGAGCGATGTGCGAACGCCGCTCCAGTGCGGGAACCGCCCGTTGTGCCAGTACTGCTTGTTGGTCTGCACCGGTGTGCCGGAGGGATCGAGTTCATACATATACGGGTCAAGAGTCGTCGAGAGGTTGACCGTATAGTTGACCTTGGGAATCTTGATACGCAGACCAACGCTAAACTTCTGCCAGTTCATTGAGTCGGCAATGAAGTTATATCCGCCGCCTATATGGAAATTATCAATCAGCGAGATGACCTTGTACGGCTTTTGCCCTGTAGTATCCTTGTCGTCACGCACCTTGACCTCCAGATTGTTGTCCAACGAGAAACTCAACGTTCCCGACGCCCCTTGCGGCGCATTGCCTTGCGGGAATCGCGAATAAACCTTCTTCTCCATAATAGGCTTCCCTGCAGCGTCGTACACGGGAATATACATACTGTTGCCCAGCGAGTCACGCACCGTCGTACCCATCGGCTGCTCATATGAGCCGTAATACTTCCACCACGGGTCGGCAAAATCCGGATGGTAGGAGAAACTGATAGAGGGAGTCATCACATGGCGGAAACGGTCAATCTTGTCGCCGAACCACTTGCGGTACGGCGTATAGAAGCCGTAAAGCTTGGTGGACATACTCATGCTGACGTCGAAGTCAAACACATTAAAGAATCCCTGTGTCGTATCGCGCACCAACTCGTTGTTCATCATATCCCATGATTGGTCCACGCGCTGGAAATACATCTTGTCACGCATGTTAATCTGCGGCGAAACAGTCAGATACTTGAACAAGGTGAAGTTGGCGCTTATAGGCATATTGTGCGTGATCTTGTTCTGCCAGTCCTTGACGAAGTTGGAGTGGAAGAAGTAACTCTCCTTGCATGTGATGGAGTTCGTGAACGCGCCGTTATAACTGAGTTTGATTTTCTCATACCACTGCTCTTTGCCGACCGGTTTCTTGCGCTTGAAGGGATAGATACTGCTCATGGTCACCGTGAGGCTTGGCGCAGTGACGGAAAGCGTGGAGTCCTTGGTTCGCTGCGTGAGCGAAGCATTGAGAGTAATGCTCCACGGGCTGTCGGGAAAACGCTGGGTATAGTTGATAGACGATTGCGTCGTGTTGGCGGAGTTTACCTCGGGCTTGTAGTAGTTGTTGATACTGTTCTGGTTGTAGCCGGAAGTGGAGAAGTTGACGTTGGCCGAGAACGTGCTGTAGGGATTAGCCTTGCTGTCCTGAGTATGCGTCCAGGCTATACGGAAGCTGTTGGACTTGCTATAGGTGGGCAGTTCCTTCTCGCCCGTGACATCGCTTCGGTACTCGATATTGATGTTGCCGCTGAACTTGTATCGCTTCAGGTAGCGGGACTTGGCGTAAATAGCCCAGGTGCCTTTGGTATAGATATCGCCGGTGACCTCCAGGTCCATATAATCGTTGATAGCCCAGTAGTAACCGATTCCCTTGAGGAACAGACCCCGCTCGTACTCATCGCCGAAGGTGGGCATAATCAGACCCGATGAATAGGTTTGCGAGAACGGGAAGAACCCGAACGGCACAGCGAGCGGCAACGGCACATCGCCCACCACCAGATACGCCGGACCGGTGGCAATATACTCACCGGGTTTGACCTTCGCCTTGGTCATTCGCAGGTAGAAGTGCGGATGCTCGTGGTCGTCACAGGTCGTGTACTTGCCACCCGCCATCATCATCTCGTCGCCCTCGACCTTCTTGGTCTTTTCTGCAATGATGTATCCTTCGCCCTGCTGGGTGACGACATTGCGGATAAAGCCTTTCTGCGTCTTGATATTGTACGTAATCTCGCCGGACTCGTAACTATCCTTGCCGTCCTTGAACACAGGTTTGCCCACCCATTCGTCACGCAGCGTGTCATATACACCCACAGCGTAGATGGTCGAGCTGTCGGACTTCATGCGGATAAACTCAGCATCCAACTCCATCGTCTTGTAGTTGAGCACACCCTTGCCGTGGAGGAAAGCCGTGCCGTCACCGAGCATGACCATAGAGTCCGTCGAAGAGTAACTGACGGGCGCATCCAACTGCGCTTGTGCAAACACACAAACGGAGAGGAACAAAGATGTCAATACGTGACGTATGTGCACATTATTCCAAATTACGACACAAAGTTATAATTTCTTTTCCAGTTTTGCAAATTTAATACGACAAAATCCTTGCCACAAGTGCGCGAATTACGATTATTGTATCATTTAGTTAAAAATATTTGCATTTTTCAATAATATTTAGTATCTTTGTAGACTTTTTGTGTGCGGCAGCGTATTTGCCGCTATGCTTACGAATCAAACAAACACATATATGACCATTAGTGAACGTATATCAGGCTTACTGAGCCAAGTAGAGAGTATGAACGCGGCCAACGCCGAGGAACTGGAGGCGCTGCGCATCAAGTATCTGAGCAAGAAAGGCGAGATAGCATCGCTGTTCACAGAGTTCCGCAACGTGCCCAACGAACAGAAGAAGGAGTTAGGCGCCCAGCTCAACACCCTCAAGGACAAGGCTACGGAGCGCCTGAACGAACTCCGCGAGCAGTTTGAGCAAGCTGCACAGGTACTGGACAAACCCGACCTGACGCGTACGCCCGACCCTATTGCTTTAGGTACGCGTCACCCGCTCTCGCTCGTACGTGAAGAGATCATTGACATCTTCAGCCGTATAGGCTTTGTGGTAGCCGACGGACCTGAGGTGGAGGACGACCGGCACGTGTTCGGCATGCTGAACTTCGCACCCGAACATCCGGCACGCGACATGCAGGACACCTTCTTCATCGAGAAGGAGCAAGGCGTGCAGAAACCGACGGATATTCTGCTGCGCACGCACACCTCAAGCGTTCAGACGCGCGTCATGACGCAACAGAAGCCGCCTATCCGCGTGCTCTGCCCCGGACGAGTGTATCGAAACGAAGCCATCAGCGCACGTGCACACTGCTTCTTCCATCAGATTGAAGGATTGTATATCGACAAAAACGTCTCGTTCGCCGACTTGCGCGAAGTGCTACTGTATCTGGCCAAAGAATTGTTTGGTCCGGAAACGAAGATTCGTCTGCGTCCGTCGTACTTCCCGTTCACCGAACCCAGCGCCGAGATGGATATCTCGTGTAACATCTGCGGCGGCAAGGGCTGCAGCTTCTGCAAAGGCACTGGATGGGTCGAGATTCTCGGTTGCGGTATGGTGGACCCGAACGTGCTGGAGAGCTGTGGCATAGACTCAAAGATATATAGCGGTTATGCCTTCGGCCTCGGCGTGGAGCGTATAACGAACCTGAAGTACCGCGTGAAAGACCTGCGTCTGTTCTCGGAAAACGATGTGCGGTTCTTAAGACAGTTTGAAAGTTGTTAATATGGCATATTTTCTTGCAATCATAGGCGGCGGGCCTGCAGGTTACACGGCAGCCGAACAGGCATCGAAGGCCGGTAAGGATGTTGTGCTGTTCGAGCAGAATGCGTTAGGCGGCACATGTCTGAACGTGGGCTGCATACCCACAAAATCGCTGCTGTACGGTGCCAAGCAATACTACAACGCCACACATGCGCAGCGTTACGGTGTAACGGCGGAAAACGTGAGTTATGACTTCAGCGCCATGCAGAGGCGCAAGACCATCGTAGTACGCAAACTCGTAGCCGGCATCCGCCAGCGCCTTCAGAACGAGCATTGCACCATCGTCAGCGGTGCAGCCACAGTTGTCAGCCGCACCGACACAAGTGTCACCATCCAATGCAGCGGGCAGACCTATGAAGCTGAGAACCTGCTCATCTGCACAGGCTCATCGTCGTTCATTCCGCCCATACCGGGCATACAGGACAATCCAGCTGTGTGGGACTCGACCGTAGCACTTGACAGCAAGGAGCTGCCGGCCTCCGTCATCATCATCGGCGGTGGCGTGATAGGCATGGAGTTTGCCACGCTCTACAACGCACTGGGCATCCCCGTGACCATCATTGAAGCACTGCCGCGCATACTTGCCACACTCGACGAATGCATAAGTGATTATCTCACCCCCGTCTATACCAAGCGTGGCGTGGATATACGTACATCAACCAAGGTGACGGCTGTGGAAGACAATACCGTCATCCTTGATAGCGGCGAACAGCTGCAGGCTGACAAGATACTGGTATGCGTCGGTCGTCGCGCCAACATACAAGGGCTGGAGGCTCTCACCGACCTGGAGTACAACCGCGGCGCCATCGTAGTAGATGACTTCATGCGCACGAACCTGAAGAACATCTACGCTGCAGGTGACGTGACGGGCAAGATTATGCTTGCACACGTTGCATCCCGTCAGGCAGAGGTTGCCGTAGGAAGGATGCTCAAGCAGATACCCGTACAACGCATCGCCTACAACGCCATTCCTTCGGTCGTATATACTTATCCGGAAGTTGCTTCGGTAGGTATCAGCGAAGGCGCATTGGAAGGCTGTGAGGCACATACCCTGCCGATGACCTACTCCGGACGCTTCGTGGCTGAGAACGAAGGCGAGACAGGCCTTTGCAAACTGGTGGTGAACACCAAGTCTCAAGCCATCATGGGCGTGCATCTGGTGGGTAATCCTTCATCGGAATTCATCGCTGCAGCGTCCTTCGCCGTGCGGATGGGATACACCCTGCCCGAGTTCCGGCAAGTGGTGTTCCCGCACCCGACAGTAGCAGAAATCCTGCGCGAAACAGTTAACGAAATTCAGTAACAATGACCCATAGCGAATTAGCCCAAGCCATCCGCCGACTGGCAGCAGAGAAGAATGCTGTCATCATGGCACATTACTACCAACGCGCCGAGGTTCAGGACGTTGCCGACTGCATAGGCGACAGTCTTGCTCTGGCACAACAAGCCGCCAAGACCAATGCGGATATCATCGTGCTGTGCGGCGTGCACTTCATGGCCGAGACAGCCAAAATTCTATGCCCGGACAAGAAAGTGCTTATCCCCGACATGAATGCCGGATGCTCGTTGGCCGACAGTTGCAAGGCCGATGACCTCAAAGCATGGAAAGATGCGCACCCGAGCTACAAAGTCGTATCCTACGTCAACACCTCCGCCGCCGTCAAGGCACTGACAGATATAGTTGTCACCTCATCCAATGCACTGAAGATAGTACAATCCATCCCCGCCGAGCAACCTGTCCTGTTCGGTCCTGACCATAACCTTGGGCAGTATATCAGCCAGATGACCGGCCGCGACCTGGCACTATGGGACGGTGCGTGCCATGTGCATTCACGCTTCAGCGTGGAGGCGCTCATTGCCCTAAAGCAACAACACCCCGATGCACCCGTACTGGCACACCCCGAGTGCAAACAGGCCATACTCACCCTGTCGGATGTGATCGGTTCGACACAAGCGTTGCTGAACTATGTTAAGAATCATCCAGATACACGCAAGTTCATCATCGCCACCGAGACCGGCGTACTGCACGAGATGCAGAAAGCCTGCCCCGAAGCACTGTTCCTGCCCGTGCCGCCGGAAGTAACGGAAGGCGTGGGATGTGCATGCAACGAATGCGAATATATGCGTATGATCACATTGGACAAACTCTACAACTGTCTGAAGAACGAATCTCCCGAGGTACACGTTGACCCGACTGTTGCCAAACAAGCCATTCTACCCATTCAGCGAATGTTAGAACTATCGTAACTCAACATGAACAATCACTATTTCACCTACTTAAGCAATATTGCTTCCCGTCAGTGGCACGACCTTGCTCTATCTGATTACGGCGAGGAGCAGTACTATACCTTTGGCGAGATGGCCGCCACCATCCTGCGCCTTCACCAATTATTCAAACTGTTAGGAATCAAAGAAGGCGACAAGATTGCCCTGTGCGGGCGTAACTGCGCGAACTGGGCTGTTGCCTATCTGGCAATCATGTCCTACAAAGCAGTGGTCGTTTCTATCCTGCAGGACTTCAAGGCAGAAGATGTCAACCGCCTGCTTGAGCACTCGGATTCGAAGATGCTGTTTGTCGGCCCGTTTGTTTGGAAGGTACTGTCCGCCCAACCTCTCGCCGGACTGGAGGCTGTTGTCAGTCTGTATGACTGGAGTTGTCTCCGCGCCAAGGATGAAGACCAAGTGCCTGATGCCGACCGACTGGAAGCAGCCTTCCGCAAACTCTATCCGCGCGGTATAACGGCTGAGGATTTCCGCTTTGACTTGGATCCGGACACTCTATGTCTGATTAATTATACCTCCGGTTCCACCGGTTCGCCAAAAGGCGTGATGCTCAACGCCCGTTCGCTGAGCAACAATGTGGAAACCGGCATGCAGATGCTGCCTGTTGACCCCGGGCAACGACTCGTATCGATGCTGCCGCTGGCACATATGTTCGGTCAGGTTTGCGAGTTCCTGTATCCTCTCTGCTGCGGCACGCACATCTACTTCCTAACCAAGAGCCCTACTCCATCCATCCTGCTCAAAGCAATGCAGGACGTCAAACCATATATCGTAGTGACCGTACCACTGGTAATCGAGAAGATTTACAAGCGGAACATCAATCCGCTGCTGTCACGCAAGGTCATGAAGCTGCTCTGGCACACACCTCTTGCCGGTCCGGCTATCCGCCGCAAGGTGCGGAAGGCACTGACCACGGCGTTCGGCGGCCAGTTGCGCTACTTTATCTGCGGCGGCGCACCGATCAGTCCGGATGTAGAGGCATGTATGAAGGATATCAAGTTCCCTATCTCCGTTGGTTACGGAATGACCGAGTGCGGACCTCTCATCGGCGGCAACCCGCCTAAGTACTTTGTGGCTCACTCCGGCGGCGTGCCTGTGCCGAACATGGAAGTGATGATTGACAAACCCAACCAATACGGCATAGGCGAGATTCTCGTTCGCGGCGAAAATGTGATGATGGGTTACTATAAGAACGAGGAGGCTACCATCGCCGCCTTTACCGATGACGGATGGATGCGAACAGGTGACCTCGGATGCCTGGACAAACATAAGAACATCTTCATCAAAGGTCGCAACAAAACGATGATTCTCGGTGCTTCAGGGCAGAACATCTATCCTGAAGAGATAGAGGACAAACTCAATAATTTGGAGGGTGTAGGCGAATCAATCATTGTGGAACGTGAAGGACGGCTGGTCGGACTCGTGTTCCCTGACGAACAGACCTCCAAGAGACTGAGTATCGAAGCCCTGCGCGAACTGATGAAGCAGAACCTGAAAAGCTTGAACAAACTCATTCCGGGTTACTCTCAAGTATCAGACATCGAACTGAAGGAAGAACCCTTCGAGAAAACGCCAAAGAAATCTATCAAACGGTTCATGTACAAATAAACACTACTCTGTCACGTACAGAGTCGGCAGTAAAGAATAGGAGCAGTCGTGTGACTGCTCCTATTCTTTACTGCATGGCGGAGTGTTATTTATTGATAACAATCTCAACACGGCGGTTCTGTGCGCGATGCTCGGGCGAGTCGTTGGGTACAAGCGGCTGGGTGCTACCCATGCTGGTTGTAGTAATACGGCTCTCATCCACACCTTGCTTGACAAGGTACTTCTTTGCCTCGTTGGCACGCTCCAGACCTATCTTGTTGTTGGCACGCTCCGTACCCAGGTCGCAGCAGTGACCACGCACTTCAATCGTCCAGTTTGGATGCCTTGTGAGCACCTGAGCTGCATGGTTGAGTTCAGTCTTGCTCTCTTCCGACAATTCACGCGAGTTCAGTTTGTATGCCGTCACCCTCGTGCGCGTGATTGCTTCTGCGTCACGCTGCTCTTCAATCCGTTTGGTTTCCTCGGCAGCCGCCTTTGAAGCCTCTTCGGCTTTCCGTTTCTCTTCGGCAACCCTTGCTTCTTCAACTTGGCGTTTCTCCTCAGCGATTCGTGCCTCCTCTGCAGCCTTGGCGGCTTGTGCCTCCGCTTCGGCTACGCGTGCAGCCTCAATCTCTTCGGCAGTCGGTCTCTGCGGTTCAGCAACAGGTTCGGGTGCAGCAGAAGCATTCTTTGCCGCACGTTTGGTTTCACGTGCAGCTTCGCGCGCCGCCCATTCGGGGTCGTCGTAGGCGTGCTTGGCACGTGTCTTGCCGGCATTGATGGATAGTCCGAGCTTGAGCATCAGGTTCCACGGATGGAGTTGCTGCACCTCACTACTGCTCAGTACGCCGTTATAGGCGGAAGTGAAGGGCGAGGGATAATAATCAGTTGGCAATGATGGAACGTTGAAACCCAACGGATTAGCCGTAGCACCTTTCATCACATCGTTCACGTAGTATGTGCCTGCTACAGCAAGCATCAGATCAATACGCTGGTGCAGACGGAACAGCATACCAATCTCAACATATGCACCGTAGTTAAACTTGCTCAGTCCGGTAATCTTCTGCTGCGTAGCGTCGACCGTGATATTCTCCAACACCCCTGGGATGTTCTTGTCCAGCAACAAGTCAAAGTCCGGATAATACACTTGATTCTGAATCGTACCACCGCTGGATCGGTAGTAATCCATGACCGGCACCCCAAACTTGACACCTAATGCTCCATGGAAGCCCACATTGCGCTTGATAGCGCGGAAACGCAGGTTCAGGGGTATCTCAAGCATATAAATCTCCTGCTTTTCCTCAATGCCAACAGGTTTGGCCGTGAAAGTATAGTTATCGCCTTGCACGTCGGTGGCTGAATAATTCCAGTCTCCGGCTACTGATGACTTATTAGCATAATTGGATAGTTGTGCACCGGTACCTACACCCAGCCAGGGAAGGAAGTAATAGTTGATGCCTATTGCCCCGTTCCATAAAGGGAAAACACCGGTGTTCGTCGTATGAGCGTCAGCAGGTCTATGACCAAACATCGGCGTAAATCCAAATCCTCCGAAACCGAATCCACCGGATATGTCAATATTCAGTCCTTGCTCTATGCGGTACTCTGCGTCAGACGCAGCGCAAACGCTGTCGGGATACTGCTTGGCGTAGATTGCTGTACCTGCCAGAAGGATTATCAGTGTGAGTAGTTGTCGTTTCATTGTTTCGTCCTCCTGTTGGTTATTTGACAATCAGTTTTTCGGTCTGCACAGAGCCGTCCGGGTGCGTGATATGCACGCTGTAAATACCCGTCACACGTGGTGCACGAACGATTACATTCTGTTCGGGGCAAATCAGGTTGTTCACCACCTCGCCGGTAGAAGAGTATATCTTCACCTCACCGCCCTGGCAGTTGATCTGCACCGGCTCGCCCGCATCAACCGGCACAGGATAAACGAGTGCCTTCGGTGCGGCAGCAGGAGCCGCAGCAGGGGTGCCGCGTACTTCCAACGGGCAGGACAGGTACTGCTTGCCGTCGTCGGCGGTCATCACTACGTGGTAAATACCATCCAGCGATTGACCGTCCTCATAGTAGTACTGCCCCGTCTGTCCCTCAACCGCAATGCAGTCCTTGAACCACTGGTAGGATTTGAAGTGCAACTTTGCGCCATCGATGGGAACATGGTTGTCGGGGTTGTTATCCACGTAGAGCATTATACCGAACTTCGCATGCACAAAACCGTCAATACAACTCGTGAAGTCCTGCATGATATGTATGGTCTGTGCCCCGTCCGCCTCTTCGGGCCGGGTAAAATGGGTATCATCCTCCACCGTACGCACAAGCGTAAAGTCCTGACTTTGCGAGAGGTTCACTCCTTCCAGCACTTTGGCGACCGGCAGGTTGCAATCCGTTGCTCCCGGGATAGGCTGACGCTTGTCCCCCGACTTGATGCACCACTGGTAACTGAGCGTGCCCGATCCGCCCATGGCGGGTGAGGCGTACACGGTGTCTGCCTTCGCCTCGCTCAACGAGCAATAGACGCGCATATCG
>JAFSXJ010000109.1 GCA_017444065.1 Paludibacteraceae bacterium
CCGTAGCGGAAGAGAACGAATAGACCTCCACGTTGTCTCCTCCGAGAGGCGATGCAGCGATGTCCAGCACGTTGAACGGCAGTGTCAGGGTGTTGAAACAACCTGCTTTGCGCAGCGTACGGAAGATGTCGATGGTGGTTTGGGGAGTACCACTGCTGAATTGCGCTATCTTACCTGTTGTAACCAACTGCTCATCGTACTCGTCGAGATGGCAGAACTGGAACTTTTCTTCATCATAAAAACTCCATCCTGCTGTAGATTTGTAATTAAGTTTCGACACGCAGAAGACCAAATCATCCGCACAGCCGACGAATATATTTCCCGACGGATTGAGCGTCGGAGGTGTTTGCGGACGGCAATACACCTGATGAAGGTTACAACACCCATAGAAAGCATACACGCCGATGCTCGTTAACGAAGGAGGAAGAACCACTTCCGTAATGCCCGTACAGCCATAGAAGGTGTAGGAACTGATTTCTGTAACATTGTCCGGGATGAGTACATCCGTAAAATCCGTGCGGTCCTTGAATGCCTGCGAATTAATAGTAGCACTTGCTGTCGGATCCGGCGAGGTGAGCACGAGCGTAGTACCACTCAGTTCATACTCCAGATTCGTGCCGCAGGGCGTTCCTGCAAGGGCTATGCCTGCCGCCCCGATGAGCAGGGCAGCAAGCAGCAGAGTTTTATAATTTCTTACCTGTAACATCATATTTCTCATTGTTTCTGATAATTACTACATGGTCATTTTCGACAACCTTATACGGACGGTTATCGCCTGGACGCAAGATAATCGGTGCCTTGAGCGAACCATGGTGAGCATCCGCCACATAGCCAATCGGCATCTCACTCGTTAACGGAGTACCGGCTTCGGTTTCGAAGCGGAGCGTACCGGCTGCATCGGACGAAACCGTCAGGAAATACAGGCTGTCTATCTTCGTGGCTACGCCAACGAGTTCGTCGTCGATGTAAGCATTCACCTTTGTACATTGTACATCGTCACTCGCAACTTGACAAATCATCGTCATGTTGGTAGCAGCATTGCCGCTGAACTTCGGTGCGCGTTGCGGAACTGCATTAGTGACCTTGTTGAAGAAATTGATCTCCACATCACCGGTGCCGAGGCGTTTGAAGAAGTATCCTTCGCCCGGGCGTAGCGCAGTGAGGTCACCTTCCCAATGCTTGTCAGCGGAGAAGACGGCGAACCGGTCATGACTCTTCAGCAGGTCGCCTACTGTAGCATGGTCGTAGTAGTCTGCCATAGCTTCTGTAATCGGTGTGCTCTGGTTGAGCAGACATGGCATCGGGCTCCATTGACCATTGCCGCGTAGCGTCACGTGCATGAAGTCTTCCGACAGACGTTCACCACCGAGCCGCAAGGTGTTGCTTGCGGCGGCATAAACCATATATACTTGCGTATAATCCCATGCATCAAGCGTACCAATATATATATCCATCGTTTCGGAATAGGTACTGAACTGCTGAGAGGATGGATTCTTGATGAGGTCGCCTTCTTTCCACGGTTCTGCCGCTGTCATAACGCTGTTGAGAGCAGACGTTTCCGGTTGCAGATTGAGGTGGGTGGATATCCAGTTCCATCCGGCATTAAGGGTGACGTTCTGCGTCTCAGACCCCGAGGTGGTAAAGACTACAGGTTGTTCTTCACCGCATCCATAGACATATCCGTGTGCGAAGAGTATCTGACGGTTCGGTGCAAGCACCAGCACCTTGCCGGTAGAAGCCTGCCATAGTTGGAAGGTGATTGCCTTGTTGTTCATAGCTTCGTTACCATAGACAGTCATATAAACCTCCGACTTGTTGGTTAGATTGCTAAATGCCACATTCGCCATACCGACGCACTCGTTGCGATAGAGGGCAATAACCTTGTCCTCGCTGTCTGTGTCGTAAACGCCGTCAATGATAACTTGTCCGCAGATGGACATGTTGAGCGGATACTTGGATTTCTCGGGTTCTTCATACGGACATTGTGCTTCCACGTACATGATGACTTTCAGCGGTTCGGAAAGACCGTTCTCATCGGTTACATAGACTAAATCGGTGTATGTGCCGACCGGCAGCGAGGTATCGTAAGTGAAACGAACAGTGTAGTCGTCAATCGGTTGGATCGTGCCGTACGACTGGCTGATAGTGAGCCAGTCAGGCAGCGACTCGATAGTGAACTGATGCCGTTTGCCGCTGTTGTTGATGATACGCATATCGCGGTAGTTGTAGAAGGTTTCATAATCAAAGCCGTAAGTCACCCATATCTCCATCTTGTTATTGTCCCATGTAACGCTGTTCCGATCCACGTATGCCACCCACGTCACAGGCGATGGCATCGGGTTTCCGTTGAGGTCTTCCACATCGCGTACGGTGATATAGAGGGGCTGTTTATTTATTTCGCTGTCTTGCATTTTGAGGTTGATGAGCAACTCGTCTTGGTTGAACGCCCAGTCAAAATTGAGTTTGGACAACAGCGTACCGCCGGTGACGGGGGCATAGATAGATTTATCTATTTGTTCATTTACAATTTGTTCATTTATCAGCGGCACAACCTTTTCAATCACATTACCATTAGCGTCTTTGAACTCGCGTTGGTCGTTAACGGAGAAGACGAGTTCGAGAATGCCGTTAGCGTTGAGAACCTGTTCCTCAAACGGCAGGTAAGCCATCAGTCCCATCTCATCGCCGGCAGGCGAGTGGTTGCCGTATTCCTCTACAAGCACCTTGGGCAGGGCTTGCTCGAAGATGATGAACTCATCCACATTGCCTTCAAAGCCGTTTCCTCCGAGGTACATTGCACCGCTGATGCCTGCAAGTTCGGTAGCGGCAAAAGTGGCGGTCATCTTACCATCTACAAACGCCGAGACGTTATTGAAGCTACGGTTGACTGTCAGCACAAAGTGATGCCAATCGTTGTCACTTATCCGTCCAACTGATGTGATCATCTCGTCGGAGTGAAGCACGAGGTTGCCGTCCACTAATGTCAGCAGTGTGCCTTTGTCTGCTATGGAGTCTGCACCGGCGATCCACCCAGCCTTGAATATATCTCCACTGTTGTTTGTCGGCCGGAACCAGAGCATGAGCGTCTCGTCATACACTTTCGACCGTCCGAGCAGGTTGCCGTTGAGTTGCACCTGTTCGCCGGAAGCGATTTTCAGAGATATTCCCTTTGGCAGGTTCCACGATGCGCCGTTGAGTGTCAGGGTAGCACCTCCCGCTTTGTCAGCGAGCGTTGTACCTTGCCCTTCTGCCATCTGGTAGTATGCCACCAACTCCTGCTCATAGCCTGTGAGGTAACGCAGATGTGTGGCGGCTATCTCTTCCTGCGTCAGTGCTTTGGTCCAGAGGCGCACCTCAAGCATGTTGCCGTCCAGTCCGCGACCGAACACAAGCGGTGCGGAGGTCTTGTAGTACGATGCGAGGTCTTGCGGCAGCGCACCCGTGCCATCGGTCAAGTCTTGCGTGCCGGCATAGAAATGTATCGTGTTCGACGAAGCATCGTAGGTGGCGATGACGCGTGTGAAGTCGAGCATCTGCTTTACCTGTTTGGAATAGATAGCCCCTTCCGAGTTGCTGATATAGAGGCGGTTGTCGGCAGTCTTACCGAAACGCACCTGCTGTTCTCCCTCGCCGTGCGAGAAGAACACTGCCTCCACATTCGGCGCAGTTGGCTTGACGAGCATGTCTATTGTTACCGACCGTCCTTCGAGGTTGCGGCTCACCTGCGTTGCAGCATACGACTCCTGCGTGCCGTCGAAATGCACGGATGCCTTTGTGGTGATACCCGTGGCATTCGTTACGCCTTTGATTTGGAAGTTGTTGTCTTCGTCAAGATAGTTGCCCGCTATCGGTTCGTTGAACCGCAGTTTCAAGTTATCGCCCACGCAGAGTATGCTGTTCGCCGGTTCGGGATAGCCGAACACGCGTGGCGGACGGGTGTCTTTCGTACCGCTGATGACGGGCGAGGCTTTGGTTACGAACCCCGACCCGTAGCGACAGAATGAAACAGCCCTTAA
>JAFSXJ010000110.1 GCA_017444065.1 Paludibacteraceae bacterium
AGTACAAACTCCGTGCCATTGATTACCCACTCGTCGGCTGTGGCACCGTTCTTGCCCATATAGGCAACAAGGTAGATTTCCTTGTCCGCCGCATAGGGATAGGTTGCCTGCAGGTACTTGAGTATCACTTCGGGATCGGTGATTGCGGTCACTCCGGCTGATGCATACACGCTCTGCGGCAGGGCTATAGCCTCCTTGAGCTGGTCGTTCTGATAGGGCTGCCATCCTTCGCTCGTCAGTTGGTAGAGCGCATTGATGACGCTGAGTTTGCGCGCCATCGGCGCACGCTTGGGCGCGGAGTTTGCCGGCGTATGGCTGACATAGACGGCATCCAGGATCTGCGGTTCACCGCTCTCGGTTGAGTAGCGGCCGATGACGGTGATAGCGTCGCCCTGCTGGATACCTTTGTCCTTCCACACCTTGTTGCCGTCCTCATCGGTCAGACCATAAACGTAGATGCTTGCCTCGCCGTCCACCATGTAGAAGCGTCCGGATATTGATGACTTGATTTCACCTACATAGCCGGATATCCGGTGACGTTTCTCGTCGGGGAACGCCAGCAGCTGGCTCAATGTCAGCTCGTACGGCAGGAAGTCCGACAGCTCTGACGGATCGGGTTCGTCGTCCGTGAAGTTATAGGTGATGAGTGCTATCTGTCCTTCTTTGGCGTTGGACAACTTGCCTGTCAGGTACTCCGGCACTCTTGCCAGCGTGGCAGGTGTCAGATAGTCTGCACCACGCTTCTGCCAGATGGTCTCGTAGTCATCGGTCGTCAGCGTGAAACCTTGTGCTCCGTCAAACTCCTTGACGCGGTTGGACTTGCCTTCGCGCATCGTGTAGAGCACATCGCAGGTCGTTCCGTTGTCCAGGTAGGGGAACTTGTCCGCCATCAATGCGGGAACGTACATGTCCGCCGAAGCTGTCTCGGTGAACGATTTTTCCTTGGCAATGGCATTCAGTTCGTCGAGTCCGGTCGAGTCAACCGGATCAAGAGCCAGCGCCTTGGCGATGTTCTCCTGATAAGCAGTGATCTGCTTGTAATCGTCATCGGTAAGCGTGTAGGTCATACCCGTACGGATGTCGGTTACCTGCGGATTCTTGTTGTCCATCATATGCTCGTCGAAGAAGTCTGTACATGCTGTCATCACGAGCGCGCTACATGCGAGAATATATAGTGACTTTTTCATATCTGCGTTCGGTTAGAAGTTCAACTTAAGACGAATGTTCCACTGACGGCCTTTGTTGTAGAAGAAGTAGATGTTATCCTTCGTATTCTCGGCAATGGTCTGCGTTACGGTCGAAGCCGACCATGCTTTCTCGATATGGTGCTGGTCGAGCAGGTTCGTGACGTTGGCAGCCAAGGTTGCACGTACGCTACCGAAATCAAACGAGTAGCTGGCCCTTGCATCCAGTGTACCGCCTATGGGGCAACGGTAAGGCTCGACGATATGTACCGTCTTGCCGGTGACGAGGTTCGAGCCGGAGAATGAGTAGTAGGAGTAGTTGCGGTCGTACAGCGTATATTCAGCGCCTATACGGAAACCCTTGAACGGGTTGAATGTGAGCCCGAGGTTAGCCGTTGTCTGCGCCTGTCCGCCTACGCGGATATTGTCCACATCAATCATCGCCCATGCGTGCTCCTTGCCTTCGTCGGTGCAGTACGGCGTGGTCTGCACACCGTCAGCGGTAACAGCATTGCCGCGCTCATCGAAGATGTAGCCGATCACATCCTTGCCTTTCCAACGCCAGTCACCGAGTGAGAGCATGGCGTTCAGTTCGAGCCAGCGTGTGGGACGCGCCTTGAGTTCGAACTCCAAGCCCATGTGCTGCGCCCCTACTCCGTTCATATTGATATACCCGTTCGACTGGTCCGCCAGGGTTGTCGAGCGGCTCATGGTCTTGTCCATCCAGCGGGTGTAGTAACCGTTGAGCGTGATGTTCACAAACTCGTTGTGGAAGCCGTAGCCAACCTCAACAGAAGCAATCTTCTCGTTCTTGGCGTTGCGGTTGAAGGCGTGCGAGGTGTTAGAGGTCATGAACGCTCCGTTGAACTTCGGCGCACGCGATATGAAGCCCGCGTTCAGGAATACATTGTTATAGCGGTTGATGTTGTAATTGACACCGCCCTTGACTGTCCCGCCCAGGAAGCCGATGATGTCCGACTTCTGGTGCTCCACGTCGTAGTAGAAGCGGTCCACACGCCAGTAATCGGTGTAACAGATCGAGCCATTGATGAAAGCCGACATGGCATCCTTGGAGTACTCCAATGTCGCGAACGCACCTTCCTGCATCACGTGACCTGTATAATCACGGTAAACGATGTCACCTACGTTCATCTTCTGGTAT
Source organism: Paludibacteraceae bacterium (assembly GCA_017444065.1). GTDB lineage: Bacteria > Bacteroidota > Bacteroidia > Bacteroidales > Paludibacteraceae > Colicola. The sequence goes on from JAFSXJ010000110.1 coordinate 2,347, forward strand.
GTCCACTGCGGGTTGTTGCGGTTGCTGTTGTTCTCCGCCTTCACGGAGTTGGCGCGCGTTGCATCGATGAAGTACTCACCGGACAGCAGGTCGGAGATGACCGCGGAGTGAATGCCCTGATAGTAACGCAAGTCAATACCCGCCGAGAGTTCCAGTGTTTCTTCGAGGAACTTGGTGTTGTAGGTTGATATCAATCCGTACCAGTTGTGGTCGTTGCGGTTCTCGGCTATGATCAGTTGCGAGCCGGACTGTGAAGCAGCGTTCTCCGCCTCCACTGCCGAGTAGTCGAACGAGCCGTCCTCGCGACGGAAGGTAGTGGTCAGCACACCGTTGTATGCGCCACGCGTCAGGTCGGAGTATGCGTATTGCGAATACGGACTCGCCTCAGCCGTGTTGCCGAAACCGCGTCCGATAGAAACGTATGCCGCCGTGGAGAGCGATGACTTGTAGTCAATCTGCCAGACATGGTTGAGCGATATCTGCGGCTTGTGGTACTGGTTGTAGTTCGTACCTTTCTGCTTGCCGTCACTGCCGTAGCCGTATGCGGGATTGTAGCGGCGGTAATCCATTCCGCCGGTCATGTACTTGCGCACGTTGTTCCACTCGGCGAGTGTCAGCGCGCCCGATGAGCCGGACGGACGAGTCCAGTGCCATTGCGGAGCACCGAAGCCGCTGAGCGACAACTGATGGCGGTCGTTGATGCGCTTGCTGATGTTGGCAAAGTAACTGTAACCGCTATAGCCTGTGCCTTGAATATAACCATTGCCCCAGGTCTTGGAGAACAGGACAGTGATTGCCCATCCCGACTTCATCAGTCCCGTGGAAACGGAGAAGGCTATCTTGTTGGCATTATCGTTACCCAGCGAGTACATGACTGTTCCGCCCCGCTTGGCGTCGATACCTCTGGTTACGATATTGATTGTACCGCCGATGGACGGTGTGGAAACCTTGGCGGCACCCATACCTCGCTGCGTCTGCATCACAGATGTCACATCCGCCAATCCCTGCCAGTTCGACCAATAGACTGTTCCGCCTTCCATATCGTTCATCGGCACACCGTTGATCATCGTGGCAACATTCGTATTGTCGAAGCCACGCATCCATATCTCGGAGTCGCCCCAACCGCCGCCTTGGCCGTTGGCATGCACGCCCGGGGTGTTCTTCAGCACTTCAGGAAACTCCTGTCCGCCGAGTCGCTCCTCAATCTCCAAGGCAGCCACCTGACTGACGGCTATAGGCGTCTTCTGCTGACGTGCAATCTGCCCGACAACCGTCACGTCCTGCAACACCACCACCTCGGGTTCCAATTTGATGTTACCCATGTTGGCCTTTGCCGGAATGGTGAGCGTTGTGTAACCGACGTACGACAGTTGCAGTTTAGCGCCCTGCTTGACCTCGATGACAAAGTTGCCGTCGATGTCAGTGATGATACCGTTGGTCGTGCCTTCCTCCAGGATTGACACGCCAATCAGCGGTTCGGATGTCTGTTCGTCAATCACCGTACCCGTCACGCGCAAGTTCTGCGCGTATAGCAGGCATGGCATGAGCAAACAGGTCAAAAAGAGTGAAATCTGTTTCATTTATCGTTAGTTTAAGTTTGTAGGCTTACTTCTTAATAATCTTCTTCAGCAGCGGCTCCAGTATATCTGCATACGCACGGAACCCCAGGTCCGTGAGGTGCACGCCGTCCACCGTACCATCTTCGTCACGGCCGGTCATGCCGTCCCAGGTCACGTAGTAGAGGTTCTTCACGCCATCCTTCTTCAGCTGCTTGTAGTTACGCTTCCAGTGCGCGTTCTTCTCGGTGAGGTAACGCAGATAGAAGGTGTCCTGAGAGCAGTAGGGGTACCGTATGCCTTCCACCATCACGATCGGCACTTCGGGACGCAAGCTATGCAGAGTATTCACAAAGTCATAGGTTATCGTGTCGCACATGCCTGAGGTGCAGTTCGGCACAGGGTCAATCACGTAGCAACACACATCATCAATCGTAGCCATGATACGCGCGATGGGGAAGTCCATCTTTCCCTCGCCTGACGTGCCAAGATTGATGCACTCGCGGTTCAGGTCACGCTCGATGATTGAGGTGGCGACCATTCCCGGACGCGAAGCACAGCCGCCTTGCATGATAGATGTGCCGTAGAACACGATACGCGGTTTGCGCGGCAGGTCGATACGTGGCTTGCTGATTTCGGCTGTGGAGTCGATGCCCACCTGGAACCAGTTGATGCCATCATACAGCGGCAGGTAGAACATATATTCGTACCAATCGCCGTCCATGCGTTCGACGAACATCTTCGACTGCACCGAGTCCGCCACGAGGTTCTTCTCCTGCGGACGTGCAGTGTTGACATACTCCCACTTGCCCTTCTTGTTCAGTCGGTAGAGGTCCACGCCCTTGATGCCGGTCATCGCCATGTGCTGCATGTGGAAGTTGTTAATCAGGTTCCACTGAGCCGCTATGCGCTTTGAGTTCGAGGCGAAACGGATGGCCACACCGGCACTGTGGCAGTATAGCCACCACTGGTTGTCACGGCATGAGTCCTTCATGTAGGAAGGCATGCGCTGATAGTCGCCGGACGTCTCCGCCCAGCCTTTGCCGATGATGCTTAACGCGCGCGCGTCAGTATATATATATCCGTCGAGCGGCGCCGCCTGCATGCTGACGGCAAGCAATAAAAGGATGAATATGGATAATCTTTTCATAGGTTCTTCAAATTAAATAAGGTGTCTTTCGCTTTTGCAGGAAAAACACCTTATTTTTACACATTCTTATCCGACGGATTTCTTGGCTTTTGTTACGATAGCCTGGAATGCTTTGGGCTGGTTGACAGCGAGGTCGGCAAGTACCTTGCGGTTGATGACGATTCCCGCTTTCTTGAGCGCACCCATCAGCTGGCTGTAACTCAGTCCTTCCAGACGTGCGGCAGCGTTGATACGCTGGATCCACAGCGCGCGGAAGTTACGTTTCTTGTTCCGACGGTCACGGTAAGCATACTGCAAACCTTTCTCCCATGTGTTCTTGGCAACTGTCCAGACGTTAGCACGGCCACCAAAATTGCCTCGTGTGAGGCTCATGATCTTCTTACGACGGTTGCGCGAAGCAACGTGATTTACTGATCTTGGCATAGTTCAATACTCAATTTTGATGGTTAGACATTAGCGCAGCAACAGCAGC
>JAFSXJ010000011.1 GCA_017444065.1 Paludibacteraceae bacterium
GCCAGTACTTGCAGTTCGAGAGCAGGAAGTGCAGCACCTCGTTCTTGCCGTAGTTGAAGCACAGGCTGTCCCAGGCAGGATGCTCGCGGCGCGGACCGTCGTGGAAGTACTGGTACGGCGTGCCGTCGAAGTTGCCCAAACCCTCAATCTCGTTCTTCACAGCGTGCGAATGAACGATATCCATGATGACGGCTATGCCTCTTTCGTGGGCATCCTTGATTAGCGCCTTCAACTCCTCAGGCGTGCCGAAGCGCGATGAGGGAGCGAAGAAGTTCGATACATGGTAACCGAACGAACCGTAGTACGGGTGCTCCTGGATGGCCATGATCTGAATGCAGTTGTATCCTAATTTGGCTACGCGCGGCAGCACGTTCTCGCGGAACTCGTTATAGGTGCCTACGCGCTGCTCTTCCGTAGCCATGCCGATATGGCACTCGTAGATGTACAGTGGCTTGTCGGACTTCCAGCCTTTGGGACCGCGGCGCTTACCCATATCGAACGGCACCTCAGGTGCCCATACCTGTGCCGAGAAAATCTTTGTATAGTCATCCTGCACAACGCGGCGGGCATACGAAGGAATACGCTCACCATAGCCGCCCATCCATTCAACCAGCAGTTTGTACAGCTGACCGTGGTGCATCTGCTCCTCGGTGAAGTAACCTTCCCACACGCCGTTGCCGACAGGGTACAGACGGTAGGCCTCGCTCTTGTCCCAGTTGTTGAAATCGCCCTTGACGTAGATGGCTGTGGCGTTGGGCGCCCACTCGCGAAGAACCCATCCAGGATTGAGGTGGTGCAGACCGAAATACAGATATCCGTCCGCCCAAGGCGCGAGTTTCTTCTTGCCGCCGGTCAGTTCTTTTATCTTGTTATACGCGTAGTCTTGGCGTGCTTGTAATGCCTGCTCATAGGGCTGCAGACCAGGCTCGTTTTGTACAATAGGTAGCATAGTTAACTGATAGATTTATTCAACTTTGGCTTTAACGATAATCTTGCGGAACTTGCCCGATGCCATACCTGCGGCATGTGCGTCCGTCGGGAAGAATACGGCGAAATAGCCTTTGGGCACGCTGAATCGTGCGGCGGGCTTGTCACCGTAGAACTCTACATCCTTGCCCTCGTCATACTCTTTGATGACATTCTGGCAGTCCTCAAGCGAACTCCACAACATAGTCTCTGTAGCGGTAAGGGGAATCTGGATGTCAATATAATCCTTGTGAGCTTCAAGTTTGCAGTCTTTCTCATCCTTCGGCGATTGGTCGCATATCTTAACGATGAGGTCATGACCGTCTAACTTAATGTTGCATGCAGGAAGTTCCTCGAGGTCATTGTCGTTGAAGAACTTCATGAACTGCTGGAAGCCGGGTACACAACCGAAGTACCAGTCGGCGTTTTCTAATTTGTCAAGTATCATAGTTTTTGTTTGAATTATCTGTCTGTTATGGGGTCCCTGAGACAAACATAGTTTGTGGTGGGGAGAGCGGAGGCAACTGCGCGCTTTGCCGATCGCGGGTGCAAAGTTAACAAATATATATTGCATCTGCAAATTTTCGATAGGTTTCGAAGCAAATATATCCTCATTGAATTGATTATTGGCAAACGTAGCAGTCAAAACGCGGCACGAGCACCCGTGTGGGTGCCCGTGCGTGATAGTCGGTCAGGAACGCTCCTGACGCGATGTCCGACTGGCGGTTAACGCAGCACTTTCAGCACGTTGCCGTTCGGCAGGCGAACGAGGTAGGTGCCCGAAGGCATGCCTTGCAACGAGATGTCAGCCGAACCTGTAGCCACCATCTTGCCCTCTGCAGAGAAGACGATGAGGCTGAGGCTGTTAGTGTTGTAAATCGTGAAGTCGCGGTACGATATGCCGTCGATAGCGATGTCGTACAGACCGTCATGCTGCTCAACCGTTACGGCGCAGGTTGCCGTGAAGCCGCCGTCGGTAGTGGTAACGGTAATCGTTGCCTCACCTACCGATAGAGCGGTAACAACGCCATCCACAACAGATGCTACGGTCGGAGCGCTGCTCTCCCAAGTGATGCTCTTGTCGGTAGCATCAGCAGGTGTGACAGTTGCCGTGAGAGTGGCTTGCAGAGCGTCGGCATTGTCAAGGTCGAAGGTCAGGGTCGCCTGATCAAGCGAAACGCCCGTCACATGGATGATGCGCTTGTTAACCGTCACGGCGCAGGTGGCTGTGAAGTCGCCCTCCTCTGTCTTTGCGGTGATGATAGCCTCGCCCGGAGCGACAGCGGTAACAACGCCGTCAGCAATGGTTGCTACAGCCTCGTTTGAGGTGCTCCATGTAACCTTCTTGTTGTCGGCATCCGCAGGTGCTACGGTGGCGGTCAGCGTCTCTGTGTCACCTTCGGTGAGCGTCAGCTCAGTCTTGTCAAGCGATACGCCCGTGACAGGAGTGGTGACGGTTACAGCGCAGGTGGCTGTGAACTCGCCTTCCTCGGTCTTGGCGGTAATCGTAGCCTTGCCTGAAGCGACAGCGGTAACAACGCCGTTAGTCACGGTAGCTGCAGCCGTGTTCGACGAACTCCAGACGATGGTCTTGTTGTCGGCCTCTGCCGGAGCAACAGTAGCTACGAGCGTGAGCGTCTGGCCCTTGGTGAGAGCAGCCTCCGACTTGTCGAGCGTAACACCGGTAACCGGAGTGATAACCGTCACGTCGCAGGTAGCCGTGAAGTCGCCTTCCTCGGTCTTGACTGTGATGGTTGCCTTGCCCGAAGCGACTGCTGTCACAACGCCGTCAGCTACGGTAGCCACAGCCTCGTTCGACGTAGCCCAGGTGACGTTCTTGTTCGTAGCAGCCTCAGGCATAACGGTAGCCGTGAGCGTCAGGGTCTGACCCTTGATGACGGTCGCCTCTTTCTCGCTCAGCAACACGCCCTCCACCTGGCCGCTGAACGGCTTCTCAACAGTCAGCGTGCTCTTGGCCGGAACAACAGTAATGTTCTTGTCCGTCGGCATGGTGAATACATAGAAGCCCGGGTCACCGGTAGCGATAAGGTTGCCCGCATAGTCGAAGCTCAACTGGCGGAACGCATTGTTGTTGTTCACGCCGTAGCCGTGTACGTACGAGTAACGGAGTGTCAGTACAGGCGTATCCTCGTTCCACTCGATGTCAAAGACGTAGAAGTTCTGCTCTGCGCCATTGAGCACCAGCGTCTTCTCGTCTGCCGACAGGGCAAAGGCGGAGCCTTCCGAGCCGAGGATGACATCCTTGTACGGGTCAACAGCCGACGAGAACTTCCTGTTGCCGTCCCAGTCGAAGAACTGCAGCGAGGTCGCGCTGGTGTTGTTGTTGCCCATCGTACGGTTCTGGCTTACCCAGATACCACGGTCTGTACCGAGCACATTGCCCTCGGAATTGAGCTGTCCTGGGATGCTGAGCACCTTCGACGGAGCCTTGTCCCATGTGCGGACAATCGAACCGTCTTCCTGACCGATATTGTAGATACACAAGCCATTGGTGACAAGCGTCGAACCCGGATCCTCGTTATACACGATGAGCTTCGTGTCCTTGCCCTTGCCATAGACGTTCACGGCAGGTGTGGACGAGCCGACCTCTACACCGCCCTTCGACATGACGCCGGCACTGTTGCGGCTGTCGAACTGGAAGAAGTTCGGGAATGTGCTGAAATCATTCGGGTTGGCGATATATACGCCCGAGTTGCCGTCAGTCCAGTCTGGCATGTAAACATAACCCTCAGCATCCAGAGCTATACGATACAAGCATCCGAACATAGCATTGCCGCCCAGCATCGGAGTAGTGCTCGGCAATGTGTAATCCGGATTGACAATATACAGACCGCTCTGTGCGCTGTTGCGGACATAGTCAGCCAGATAGATGCGTTGGAACGTTGCATTCTCCGGATTGTTGTCTATCGCGTTGAAGATACGCGACATGCCCAATTCATCCTTTGCCTGACCATGCAGTTGTCCCCAGTTAGCCACAGCCTCACCGATAAGCTCGACAGCCCATGTTGTCGGAGTGCCTGTGAAGCCCGGCAGGTCAGCTTGTGCAATCTGTGCACTGTTCTCGCCCTTCTTGGCTGCAGCCACAGCAACCTTGCCCACTTCTTCGCCATTCTGGTAGAACACGATGTTCGTAGCTACGGCATCGCTGTTGGCGGTGTAGGAGAACGTGTAGGTCGTTGTCCCCTCGTCGTATGCCAGACCGAGGTTGTATGCATTCACATGAGCTACAACAGGCTGCTCAATACCTGCGGTCGTGAACTTCGTTAGCGTGCTGTCCTTGAACAGATACAGCGAGATGTCCGTGTTCTTTACTGCACCGGCTGCTACCATATAGGTGCCTTCCGTCGGTTCGGCAATGGTCGTGTTCTTGGTGGTGATGAGTGCCGCCTTGTCCAGACCGTCGGTCACGTCGTAGAGCTTCACTCCGGCTTTCTCCGGTACAGCCATCAGTACGTGCTTTGCATAGCGGAAGAATGTAGCGCCGTTGGCTACGAACGGAGTGGTAGCTACGTATGTGGGAACAGCGGCATCGCCGTTGAACGTAATCTCACGTGCGCCTAACTTCGAACCGATCAGTATAAACGAACCCTCGTGCAGCGGCGACGGCTTGATTTGCAAATCCCAGCCATATACAGGCAGTGACAATGCCGGGTCGCCGTTCGGGTCTTGGTTGCGGAAGGTGCTGGCAATCTGTCCGTTCGCGATGCTGTAGTTCACCAGACGCATCACGCCTGACTCGGATATGGTCGGACAGGTGGTTACCAGTGTGAAGTCGTCTATCGGACCGCTTACAGTCATCGAGTTGCCGATGTTGCCGCGATACCAGTTCGCGCTGTACTGCGAGGTGCATATCTCCACAGGAGCGGCTGACAGGTCTGTCCACTTATATACGCGGAATATGCCACGTACCTTGGTGTTGCCGCCGGCTACCTGATTGTCGTCGTATTGGTTCTCCGAGTAGTTGCAAGCCACCAGCACATGGTCTGCCGTCAGGGCAATGTCACCAACTGCACGCAGCGAGCCTTGCATGCCAGTGGTCGGAATCTCTTGCTTGACGGTCTTGGTTGTCGGGTTGACCAGATACAGCGAAGCTTTCTGCTCGGCATCGAATGCCAGCACGTACATCGTCGTGTCATCCTGAACAAGTACACGGTGAACGGTCTTGCCCCGGAGCACATCGAGCGACTGCTCGACAAACGCCTGGTTCATATCGTACGAACCGGCTATGCCGACATAATCAGGAATAGCGGGCTCAGGATAGTCCGTATAGGTCTCCTTCGGCTCTTCCCATGATTCGTTCTCCAGATAGATACGCGGATAGGTTACCGTGTTCGCTTTGACGGTGATAGGTTGCTTGTACTCCTCCCACATAGCCTTGTAGCCATCGCAGGTGGCGTCCAGCGTGTAGTCGTTGCCCGGCTCCAGGTCGCCGAAGTAGAACACGCCGTTGTAGTTGTTGTCAACCGTATATTCCTTAATCTTCACGCCGCCCTTGTACAGCGTAACCTTCGCGCCGTTCAGAGGCAGCCACTGGTCGTGCATCTTCGGGGCGTAGTGGAACAGCGGGTGGTCAATCTTCTCGTGCTCGTCCTTTATCAGACCGAGGATGTAACCCTTCGTATCCTTGTCTGCCTTGAAGTAGTCAATGATGCCACGGTAATAGCAGTAGCCCTCCATGTGGCAGTTGTCCTTGTTCAGCGCACGGTGACGGGCAGGCTGGTAGGTGTGGAAGTAACCTTCGAATATACCGCCTACCGTACCATGTTTCAGTACGCCGTAATAGCCGTAGTATGTCTTGCCGTTCGAGCGCGTGCTGTTGCTGCCGCTACCCATGAAGTTCACGTCACCACGAAGATTCATGTTGGTAGAGGAAAAATTATTGTTGTAATCATAGCCGGCTGACATCGGTTCGAAACGGTAAGGCCACATGGCAGCACCGAACGCCTTGCAGTCCTTCTCGAACTGTGACTCGGCGGCATCATAACCGCGGTACAGCCAGATGGGATAGTTTGTGTTTTCGCCGTCTGAGTTTGCTGCGTTTGAGTGAACGGAGATAAACAGGTCGTAGTTGCCGGACTCCACCTCCTCGCAGATAACCGAAAGGTTCTTGTTGTACTTGGTATAATCTGAACGGTTCTGGTAGTCGTCCCACGAGTATCCGGGGTACTGCCCGTTCACTTTCTCGTATGGCCACGGGCCGCTTTCCTCGCGGCTCATGACGACCGTTGCACCGGCTTGTACCAGACGGTCACGCAGGTACAGGCACTTCCACAGGTTCGTGTTGGTCTCATAGAACCCGCACGTGTCCGGCATGCCGGTACTCGACAGGTTCGGGTAGGGGATGGTTGCCATCGGGCGGTCGTTCGAACCGAACGAACCGTGACCCGGATTGACGTAGATGCGCTTGCCCGTCAGGTCACCCGCCATAAGCGATGTAACCACGGCCAACGCTGCCAATATGGATAATAGCTTTTTCATAAGTTTCAGATTTTAAGATGCCGAAATTATTTAACCTTCAGAAGGTAGGTCTCACCTTTCTCTGTCGAGAACACGATTGCGCCCTCTACTGCATACGGATAAACAGCCATCATCGACTTGTCGGTCAGCACCTGTTTCTGTCCGTCCAGGCTGTATGCCACGATTGCCGAAGCAGTCAGACGTTCGCCGTCATCCTCGTCAGCCATGCCGACAATCACGTCGTTGTTGTACCACTTGGCAGCACGGCAGGCGTTGGCGATGAACTGCGGGTTGCTGCCGTCGATGTCCGATACGTAGCAGCCGCCGGTCGTCACGTAGAAGCACAGCTTCTTGCCGTCGGGCGAAACGCTCGGCCAGATGTAACTCTTGTCTTCGCCGCACGGTGCGAGCATCGTCGTCTTCGTGCCACGCGTCAGGGCGATATGACGGTCAAGAATCGTCACGGTCAGCTCGGCGTCCTTCGTGTCCATCTTCCTCAGGTCACGCTGGCCTTTGGCAATCAGCTGGCGCTTGCCCGATGCGAAGTTCTGGCGCAGGATATTGCTGCGGCGCATCTTGTTCTGGTCAATCGTCGTCTCGCGGAACGCTATCTCGCGGCCGTCCTGACTGATCTTCACGTTGTAGCCTGCACCTTGGGCGTTCGACAGTTCTTTCGTCTCGCCTGTTGCCAGGTCGTAACGAACGAGACCTTCGTTGGCTACTGTGGTCAGCAGAATGTAGTCACCTGCAGGGGATACGCCGGCAATCTTCGTGTCAACGTTTGCAGGGGTGTTGATCTTCTGGAGCGATTGAACCTCCAGTACCTGGGCAGCAGCAATCATCGGTGCAGCTACCGCTAATGCAAGAAATAGTTTTTTCATTTTGTATAGAATTATAAGGGTTATGATTGTCGTATGGTTATTCGTTTGGGTACAATTTAGCAATACTAAATCGAGGTTTTGTTGGGGTCAAATCGGAGGCGAATCGGAGGCGGACCGGACTTTTAGCGGATGCACACACCGGTCGGAGTATATACTCGTTCCTCCTCGCCCTGACGCACTACGATCTCTATTCCGTCCTCAGTCACGCGCTTGCTGACGGCTGAAGGTCGGCCGCTGATTGCTGTCTGCTCCACGCCTGTGCTCTTCGGTGTGAACGTGTACTTGAATGCCGCGATGCCGTTGTTCGGCGCAAGTAGATAAATGTATGCGTCGTTGCCTTGTACGTTCACCGCAAAGTCCACGGTAAACGTGGCATTGTCGCTCTCTCCGAGAGCCGTGGTTGGTGTCAATAGCTCCGCAGCCTTGCTCAGGCCGTCGGTGATGTCGTAGGTGGCTATCGAGCCCTTCACATCGGCAGGTGCCAGCAGATACTCATTCCCGCCAAGCACGAAGTACGCAATACCCGAGGCGTTCAGCGAAGCCGGCTTGACGCTCCCTGTCCAACTGTCCACCAATGCGCCGGTCTGCACGCTATGACGAGTGGCGGGCGTGCCGGCTACAGAGGCAAAGAACGTCTGTTCGTCAGCAGGAATGGCTTTCGCACTCGTGTTTGCCGGTAACGATGCGTTGCTTATAACCTGATTGCCCGTAACGCTGCCGTTGCTGTACGTTATCTTCATCAGGCTGTTGTTAGCATTGCTAAGCATCAACACGTAGCCATTGCTGCTGAATGCCCCAAAAGGGTAGAAATAATCCGAGCGGCCGAAACTCTCCGAATAGGTCGCTGCCAGTGTCGGGGTCGTCCCTGTCAGAGTGTTCGTGTAAACACGGTACGTGCTTGTGCCCGCACCGCTGTTTCCCATCAGCATCGTGCCGTCCGAAGTGATACGGAGGTTGTGTCCGCAGAAGTTCGACGCGAGGTCGCTGACCGTTACGGTCTTCTCCACGGCTCCGGTCGAGGCGTTCAGGATGTGGAACTTGCCGCCGCCGTCCCCTAAATAGAGCTTGCCGTTATAGTAGGCTATACTACGGTTGCTGTTCGTGCTCATCACACCGGTTTGTGCTGCTGTCTTGCGCCAGAGCTCTACGCGGCTCAGCGTGCCTTCTTCCGGTTCTGGAGGCGTGACAGGCTCGCCTTCGTTCAGCACGGCTGCTGCGAACTCGTTGCCGTAACGGTCCATAGCGCGGACGGCTATCGTCTTGTTAGCAAGGTCACTTACACCGCTCAGGCTCAGCGATTTGCCATAAACCATCGCTACCAGATAGGCGCTGTTCTCAATCGCTGCGGCTTTGTCCGTGCCTTTCGGGAACGCATAGACCGAGAACCGCTCTGCAGATGCGTGGCTCCAGCTCAGTGTCGTCCCGCTGAGCGCGAGGTTGGTAGGTGCAGCCAACGTGGGGCGGCTCTTCCATGTCATGGCAGGCGGCAGGGCTTTCTGTGCAAAGCGCGTTTGTGCCAGCGTTGTGCAGCTATATACCGTCGATTCGCCTTCCGGCGTGAACTTCATGTAGGTGTTCGTGTTGTAGAAGATGCTTCCCGGCGCGTTGTACGGCGAGTATTGGCGGTTGGCGTCTATCTCTTTGGCCAACTCGTCCGGACCGAAACGGTAACAGGCCTGACTGACATACGAATGCACGCGTTTGCCGTCCGTACGACGGGCGTTGAGCGTCGAGATGCTCTTGCCCCACCATTCGCATAGCACGTCATAATCCTGCTTGGAGGCTGTTGTGGACCAATAGATCTGCGGTGCCATGAAATCGACGTACCCGCCGTCAATCCATGCCAAAGCGTCGCAATACAGGGTCTTCCACACATCGCCTCCGCTGATGCCACTCGGCAAGGTCAGACCGAAAGCTGCCGCTGCCGACGAGGTCATTGAGTAGATGCCGCCCGGCGCCATGCCGAAACGTACCCAGGGTTTCACCACCTGAATGCTGTCATACACAGCCTTGATGACCTTGTTCACGTTCTCCCTGCGCCAGTCGCCAAGGTCCTGGTTGGCAGGTTTGTATTTCGACTGACTTGCGGCATCCTCGGTTGTCGTGCCGCCATAGGCGTAGAAGTAGTCGTCCATCAGCATGCCGTCGATGTCATAGTTGTTCACAATCTCCAGCAGCACTTTCACCACGTATGCCCGTGCCTCGGGGTTGCCCGGGTCAAGTATCGTGCCGCTGAACGTGCCGTTGTCGTAGGTCAGCAGCCAGTCGGGGTGATTGGCACGGATGGGGTCGGACCCTGCCAGTGCCGTGCCGTTGCTGATGGCGTTGGCACGCTCGTTGGCGGTAATCTCATATCGGAACGGATTCACCCACGCCAGCAGCTCCATGCCGCGTGCATGCGCTTCCTGCACAGCGTAAGCCAATGGGTCGTAGCCAGGGTTCTGACCGCGTTTGCCCGTCAGGATATGACTCCACGGCTCGTACGACGATTGGTAGAAGGCGTCACACACCGGACGCGCCTGGAAGCACGTGGCGTTCATATTGCCCGCCTGCAGAGCGTCGAGGATGTCGGTCATCTCCTTCTTCTGCTTGGTAATGTTCGTTGATGAGGTCGCCTTGGTCTTGGGCCAGTCGATGCCGTAGTGCGTTGTGAACCACGTGGCACGGAGCTCCGTCTTCGGGCTCTGAGCCCATGATGCCTGAGCTGACAGGCAGCCTAAGGCAAGGCATGTGAAAAACAGGATGGTTGTACAGAATTTTCTCATGATATGATATAATTAGTGGCGTTTAGGGATGCGGTGATAATGTTTCCGCACTATCGCAAGCGCAAAGATACGAAAAAATTCTGACAAATGCAAGACTTTTTGATGATTTTTATAAAAAATCACAACTTTTCCGTAAATATGCAAAAAAAACAGCTCCTGCCGAGTGCAAGAGCTGAGTTTTTTTTTCGTTAGTCTTTTCGTTTGTCTTTAACGCTCGCGGTAGCGTCCTTTGATCTTGCTGGTGCAAGTCACGTAGTAGTTGCCTGCGCGCACGTCCTTGTCAACACTGCCGTTGGTCTGCTCAATCAACTGCCACTTGTCGTCGTAGATACGGATGACGGCGTTGTGGTCGTTTTGGATAACGATGCGGTCGATGTCGTAGTAGCGGATGATATGCTGTTCGTTCTCCTCGCTGTTGAGGGCATACTCGCGGTAGATGTCCTGTTCGTTGAGGGCGGCAAGCTGCTTGTCGCTGAACTCTGTGCGAGCGTTGTCGACGTTGTTGTCATGTTGAAAACCTGCGGCGTTGATAGCCACGTTTGCTGCTAAAATAAGCATTGCTGTCAAAACAGTCTTTTTCTTAGCCTCTTGGGCACGATTGATTAAATAATTTTTCATTGTTGTTAGGTTTTTTTAGGGGTGGCCTGCCGCTTGGCTCTTTCTGTACTATGCAGGAGCTGCTGCAGGGCTCTTAAGGGTTTGTCTTCCCTTTTGTTAAGTGAATGATTTAACTTTTTGTTAAGTTAGTAATTTAAGTTGTTTAAGTTTGTTTAATCTCGCGCATCATGATGCGCCTTGTTTGTTGTTTTGTTCTTGCGCGTACCGCGAGTGTGCATGATGGATAATGTTGTTTTAGTTAATTTTGTTGTTTTTTGCACTCTTCGCGCCTCGCGCTGTCACCAAATACAATGCAACACCCGTGCCAAAATATGCTATATAACATAAAAATCGTACATCATGCAAATATTTGCAATTTCTGCATAACAAAAGGCGTGTGCTATTGCAATCTACATATAGCACACGCCTCCTTGTCGTGTCAGTTGAGTGACAGAAGCGTCTTATGACTTGTAGTTACGGGTCTTGCGCTCGGTGAACTCGTAGTCGAGCGGCTCCTTGATGAGTTCGGGCTCCTTGTCCTCGCCCTGGTACTTCCAGCAGGCGACATAGGAGAACTTGTCATCCTGACGGAGCGCCTCGCCTTCCTCGGTCTGGAACTCCTCGCGGAAGTGACCGCCGCAGGACTCTTCGCGGTTGAGGGCGTCCACTGCCATCAGTCTGCCAATCTCGATGAAGTCCGCCAGACGGAGGGCTTTCTCGAGTTCGTTGTTCAAGGCGTCAGCCTTGCCCGGGATATAGACGTTGGTCCAGAAGTCCTTCTTTATCTCGTCAATCTTGGCGATGGCGGTCTTCAGGCTCTCTGCGGTACGACCCATGCCGACGAAGTCCCACATGATGAGACCGAGGCGTTTGTGAATAGTATCGACAGACTCTGTGCCCTGGATAGCCATGAGCTTCTCGATCTTGGCGTTCACGGCTTTCTCTGCCTCAGCGAACTCCGGACGGTCGGTACTCATACGGGGCACGCCGATCTGGTCAGCGAGGTAGTTCTGGATGGTGTAGGGCAGAACGAAGTAACCGTCAGCCAGCCCCTGCATCAGTGCGGATGCACCGAGGCGGTTGGCACCGTGGTCGGAGAAGTTCGCCTCACCGATGCAGAAGAGGCCCTTGACTGAGGTCTGCAGCTCGTAGTCCACCCAGATGCCGCCCATGGTGTAGTGGATGGCGGGGAAGATCATCATCGGGTTCTCGTAGGGGTTCTCGTCCACAATCTTCTCGTACATCTGGAAGAGGTTGCCGTACTTCTGTGCTACCACATCCTTGCCCAGACGTTTGATAGCGTCGCTGAAGTCGAGGAACACCGCCAGGCCGGTGTTGTTGACGCCATAGCCTGCATCGCAGCGCTCCTTGGCGGCACGCGAAGCCACGTCACGCGGTACGAGGTTGCCGAATGCCGGATAACGGCGCTCCAAGTAGTAATCGCGGTCTTCTTCAGGTATATCGCGGCCCTTGATCTCGCCGGCTTGGAGCTTCTTGGCGTCTTCAAGTTTCTTCGGCACCCAGATGCGTCCGTCGTTACGCAAGGACTCGGACATCAGCGTGAGCTTACTTTGGAAGTCACCGTGCTTGGGGATACAGGTCGGGTGGATCTGTGCGTAGCAGGGGTTGGCGAAGTATGCGCCGTGGCGGTACATCTGCATAGCAGCCGAACCGTTGGACGCCATGGCGTTTGTGGAGAGGAAGAACGTGTTGCCGTAACCGCCTGAGCCGACCACCACTGCATGGGCGAAGAAACGCTCGATGCGTCCGGTGACGAGGTTGCGGGCGATGATACCGCGTGCACGGGGTTCGCCGTTCTCATCCTTTATCATAACGATGTCGAGCATCTCGTAGCGGGTGTACATCTTCACCTTGCCCTTGCCTATCTGGCGGCTGAGTGCGCTGTATGCGCCGAGCAGCAGCTGCTGGCCTGTCTGACCTTTGGCGTAGAACGTACGCGATACCTGTGCGCCACCGAACGAACGGTTGTCGAGCAGTCCGCCGTACTCGCGTGCAAACGGTACACCCTGTGCCACGCACTGGTCGATGATGTTGTTCGATACTTCTGCCAGACGATAGACGTTCGCTTCACGGGCACGGTAGTCGCCGCCCTTGATGGTGTCGTAATAGAGGCGATAAACGGAGTCGCCGTCGTTCTGGTAGTTCTTTGCAGCATTGATACCGCCCTGTGCAGCGATGGAGTGCGCACGGCGCGGGCTGTCCTGGATACAGAAGTTCAGTACGTTGAAGCCCATCTCAGCCAGTGAGGCGGCAGCGGAAGCGCCTGCCAGACCTGTGCCGACAACGATAACGTCGAGTTTGCGCTTGTTGGCAGGGTTGACGAGTTTCTGGTGGTCCTTGTAGTTCGTCCACTTCTTCTCCAGCGGTCCTTCGGGAATCTTTGCGTCCTTGGGAGTGATGATTTTGCCTTCGGCAGCCACTTTGCCGGCAACCTTAGCGGCTTCGGTCACTTTCTTTGCAGCCTGCTTGACAGCCTCAACCGCCTCTTGGGTCTCGGGCTGGGCAGCAATCTTCTCCGCTGTAGCCTTCACTTCTTTCACGGCCTCTGCTGCTGCCTGTTTGGCAGCATTAACGGCTTTGGTTGCCACTTTCTTTGCGGCTTCCTTTATTTCTTCTTTCTTTGCCATATTCTTATGTTATTTAAGTCGTGAAACATTAGGCGCACATCTGTCCGATGTTGACGCCGAGGAAGTAGAGGACAACAATCATGAACAGGCCGACGGCGATGGTAGCAAATACCGTGCCGATGACCTTGATTCGCTTGAGCCAGATGAGGTTGCTCCAGCCGATGGTCTGCAATGCCGACCAGATACCGTGGTTGAGGTGGAACCAGAGTGCCACGAGCCAAACGATGTAGAGCAGGCAGTAGATGATGCCGCACCAGCCGTCAGTGAAGAGTGCCTTGACGATGGCGCTGCCGTCCTGAGGATCGAACATCGAGGTGTGGATACCTGTCAGCTCGGCGAATTGCATCTTGAACCAGAAGTTGTAGAGGTGCAGGAGCAGGAATCCGAGCACGATGATGCCGAGCACGAGCATGTTCTTCGACTCCCAGTCCACGCCTTCCTGTCGTGCCTCGATGTCGTAGCGGTCGTTACCGCGTGCGCGGTAGTTCTGGATGGTGAGCATGATTGCGTAGCAGAAGTGCACCAGCACGCCTAATGCGAGCACGCCCGTGCCTGCAACAGCGTACCAGTTTGCACCGAGCATGGCGCAAATCCAGTTGTAAGCCTGTGTGCCGAACATGTCGTCGATGACCAGACAGAGGTTCATCGAGCCGTGGAAC
>JAFSXJ010000111.1 GCA_017444065.1 Paludibacteraceae bacterium
AAGTACACGGTGACGTTTGTGGACGAGGACGGCACGACAGTGCTTGCCTCTGCCGAGTACGAATACGGCGCAACGCCTATCGCACCTGCTGACCCGAGCAAGCCTGCTACGGCGCAGTACACGTACAAGTTTAGCGGTTGGACGCCTGAGGTGACGGCTGTCACGGGCGACGCTACGTATAGGGCTACGTATAGTAGTACGGTGAACAAGTACACGGTGACGTTTGTGGACGAGGACGGCACGACAGTGCTTGCCTCTGCCGAGTACGAATACGGCGCAACGCCTGTCGCACCTGCTGACCCGAGCAAGCCTGCTACGGCGCAGTACACGTACAAGTTTAGCGGTTGGACGCCTGAGGTGACGGCTGTCACAGGCGATGCAACGTACACGGCTACGTACAGCAGCACGGTGAACAAGTACACGGTGACGTTTGTGGACGAGGACGGCACAACCGTGCTTTGCTCCGAGGAGTATGAGTATGGCGTATTGCCGTCGTGTGACGACCCGACGAAACCTGCCGATGATGAGTACACCTATTCATTCAGCGGCTGGACGCCCGAGGTGGCTGCCGTGACGGGTGACGCGACCTATACGGCAACGTACATTGCACAATCCGTCATTACGTCTGCGGAACAAACGACCGTAACACCGCGAGCACGGAAGGTGATCGAGAACGACCTGCTCTACATCATTCTGCCTGACGGAACGAAATATTCCGCCACAGGCATGAAAGCGGAGTGATGGCGTTGACAACAGAAGACAAGCGGGCGATAGCGATGCGGCTATCGCTCTGAAAAGAATGAAAAAGTAGCGGCGGCAGAGATGCTGCCGCTACTGTATATGCCTGCGTGGCGGAAGGACGCTATTACGTGACCGACCAAAATTGGTCGATAGATTGAGACAATGCTCAAAAATGCAAAACAAAGATGGAAAATCCATGCAAATGGCGCAAATTATACTAAACATTTGGAAATGTCAAAACTTTTTTGTACCTTTGCAACGCGTTTGACAAGGAGGTCGCATCGGATGCCGCGTGCGGCGCAATAAAAATGAGTAAACCCTAGGAAAACCCCTTAAGGATCCGTCATCAACCCCACAAGGACCCCGCTTGCAATACACAAGAACTTATCCCGTCAGGTTCACTTCCATGCGAGCACGAAGCGCCCCTAACGGACTAAGTCACACCTCTTTGAGGTGCTGTCAACGGCGAAAATAAACATAAAATAAACAATGCTTTAACTATGAGAAAGAATCAGACCAGAAAAGACCTGACGACAAACAGTCAGGCACAGGCACTTCACCCTCTGCTGCAAGAGATTATCATCCGGCTGAACAAAGCCGGAGAGGTTGTTGCAGCCCCTGACGGGCATCTGTTCTTCCGGCCGGGCGTGCATGTCAAATGCCTGTTCGGTGCGATGGACATGAAGAAGGAAGGTGAGAAGTACGGTGTGCGCATCGTTGTGCGGAAGGTAAGGAAGCGCGCCACGAAAAGCAAGTACGGAGATATGCCGTGGTTTCAGATTTACATGCTGCCTATCGTGAAGAAGAACGCCAAGACGATGACGGACAACGAGCGGCGGAACATGGAGATGAACCGCCAGGCGCTACGTATGGCGCATGCCGTGGAGCACGACCCTGAACAGCTCGCCGCATGGCGCGAACGGCACGAGGCGCACAAACGCAATCCTGAGGGATATGCGAAGCTGTATCCGAACTTGTTCGGATTCCTGGTGGCGACGTTCCGGAAAGAGCTGGAAGCACAAGAGATGCGTGACGCGGATGCGCCATTGGAAGTGGCGCACACAGAACACCGGTCTGTATCGGATGAGGTTCGTCAACAATTACCTACAATTATCGACAATTATGATAATGGGATACAGAGCTTCGGCATACGATTGGCACAGAGGCGGAACGGGCGGAGATGCCTGCCGTTCATACGCCTGCCGATGGTGGCATAGCGGCGCATAATGAATGAAAAATTCTCTTTTGTTATACAAAATACGATATTTTTCTGAAAAAATTTGCAAATTCAAATATTTTTTTGTAAATTTGCAAGGTTTTGCGCATGGCACGCGCGAATGCGTGTGCGCAGGAAGAAAAAGATGACTACAAAAGTGCATAGATTTGTGGGCAGGTTGGTGTGTGCAATCATTGCACAGACCTTTATGCTGACGGCCGCTGCTGCTACCGCCCGCACGGCGGACGCCAAGCTGACGGGAACACCCATCGGCTCGTCGCCCTCGGTCGAATATACCAACTTCACCGTCACCACGACGCAGAACATCCCGGCAGATGCGTTTGACGGCGATCTGAACACCTTTTTCGCCTCGTACGACAGGACGTACACCTGGGTCGGACTCGATTTGGGCAAGCCGCATGTGATAACGAAAGTCGGCTGGAGCCCGCGTAACGACGGGCTCGGTCCCGGGCGCGTGCAGCTTGCGGTGTTCGAAGGCGCAAACATGCCGGACTTCACAGACGCCCTTCCGCTCTACGTGAACGACAAGACCGGCACCATCGGCAAGACGGATTATGCGGATGTCGATTGCTCGTTAGGCTTCCGCTATGTTCGGTATATCGGTCCGAACGATGCGCGCTGCAACGTGGCGGAGGTCGAGTTCTACGGGCATGCGAGTGAAGGCGACAGCACGCAGCTGTACCGTCCGACGAACCTGCCGTGCGTACTTATTCACACGAAGGACAACCAGGACCCCTACGACAAGGTGAACTACATCGAGAGCATCGTCACGATTCTTGGCGAAGACGGCAGTCTGCTGCGTGATACGGCAGGCGTGCGGCTGCGCGGGAATGCGTCCATCGATTTCCCGAAAAAACCGTATCGTATCAAGTTTGCGCACAAGCACAAGGTGCTCGGTTCGCCCGCCAAAGCCAAGAACTGGACGCTGGTCAACAACTACGGCGACAAGACCCTGATGCGCAACCTCGTGGCTTTCCGCGTGAGCGAGGCGTGCCGCATGCCCTACACGCCGTTCTGCCGGGCGGTGGATGTGCTGGTGAACGGCGAGTACAAAGGCTGCTATCAGCTGAGCGACAAGATAGAAGTAAAGAAAGGTCGAGTGGAGATAGACGAGATGACTCCAAACGATCTGGTCGGCAGTGCGTTGAGCGGCGGCTACCTGTGGGAGATAGACGGCTACGCGTACAACGAACAGTATCCGTACACCTCGCCGCACGGCGTGCCGGTAACGCTGCATTCGCCGAAAGACGACGAGATAGTGCCGACGCAGCGGACGTACTTCGAGAACTACTACCGCACGATGGAGGACAAGGTGTATAAGAGTTCCGCCAGCGACACGACATGGCGCATGTATATCGACTACCCGAGTTTCGCGCGGTACTTCCTTGCGAACGAGACCTGCGGCAATCCGGATATGATATGGTCGTGCTACATGTACAAGAAACGCGACGACACGAAAGCCTATACCGGCCCCGTGTGGGACTTTGACATAGCGTTCGACAACGACTACCGCATCTACCCCGAAGCCAACCACACGCAGTTCATCTTCGCCGGAGCAAGCAACGCGGAGAGCTTTGCGCGGCACATCGTCTATGCCGACCAGCGTTCGCGCGACGAGATGACGGAGTACTGGCATCTGGCGCGCAACAACGGCGTGAGCATCGAAGAACTGATAGCCTTCGTGGACAGTACGGCAGCAATATTAGACGCCTCGCAACAGCTGAACTTCATCCGCTGGCCGATATTGAGCCAGAAGGTGCACATGAATCCGGTGGCCCTCGGTTCGTACAACGCGGAAGTGATCCGCCTGAAGGAGTTCCTAAGGATGCGTATCAAATGGATGGACAGCAAGTTGGGCTACACGTGGCATCCGCTGGAGAACGTGAGTGCCGTGGAGAATACCGGCTGCGACATGCAGAAAGGCTACCGCGTGTTTGACATCCAAGGCAGGAAGATTTACGAGGGTGAGCAACTGCCGCCGCTGCCTGCCGGACTGTATATCATCCAACATAACGGGAAGACTAACAAAATACTATTATAGACTATGGATAATCGAAAAGTTCGCGTACGCTTTGCTCCGTCGCCGACGGGCGCGCTGCATATCGGCGGCGTGCGTACCGCATTGTACAACTACCTGTTCGCCCGCCAGCACGACGGCGATATGCTGCTCAGAATAGAGGACACCGACTCGACACGGTTCGTGCCCGGTGCAGAGGAGTATATCCTGGAGTCACTGCGCTGGCTCGGGATAGAGATTGACGAGGGCCTCAGAATGAACGCCGAAGGGAAGATAGAGAGCGTGGGCGGGAATGGCCCGTACCGTCAGAGCGAGCGCAGGGACATCTACTGGCAGTATGTGAAGCAGCTGCTGGACAACCATCTGGCATACGTGGCGTTCGACACGCCCGAACAGCTGGAGGCAAAACGAAAGGAGATACCAAACTTCCAGTACGACGCTACGACGCGCGGGATGATGGACAACTCGCTGACCTGCACGAAAGCCAAAGAACGTGTTGAGGCAGGCGAGCAGTTCGTGGTGCGCTTCCTTGTCGAGCCGGACGAGGAGATAACGGTGCATGATCTGATTCGCGGTGATGTGACAATCAACTCGAACATCCTGGACGACAAGGTGCTGTACAAGTCAGCCGACAAACTGCCCACGTACCATCTGGCGAACATTGTGGATGACCATCTGATGGGTATCACCCACGTCATCCGCGGCGAAGAGTGGCTGCCGAGTGCTCCGCTGCACGTGCTGTTGTACCGCGCTTTCGGTTGGGAGGATACGATGCCGCAGTTCGCACATCTGCCGCTGCTGCTCAAGCCCGACGGCAACGGCAAACTCAGCAAGCGTGACGGCGACCGTCTGGGCTTCCCTGTGTTCCCGCTGGAGTTCCACAATCCGAAGGACGGCAGCGTCAGCAGCGGTTACCGTGAGAGCGGCTACTACCCCGAGGCGGTGATTAACTTCCTCGCCTTATTGGGCTGGCACACGTCGGGTGACCAGGAGATGTTCACGATGGACGACCTGATTGCGCAGTTCTCATTGGAGCGCGTGAGCAAGTCGGGTGCGAAGTTCGACTACGAGAAGGGCAAGTGGTTCAACCACCAGTACCTGCAGATGCGTTCCAACGAGCAGCTGGCTGCTGAGTTCCAGCCAATCTTGGCTGAAAAACTCGGCGAGAAGGCCGCCAAGAAATACAACCCCGAACAGGTGGCACATATCATCGGTCTGGTGAAGGAGCGCGTGTCGTTCGTGAGCGAGCTGTGGGAGCAGTGCAACTACTTCTTCGTTGCGCCTACAGAATTTGACGAGAAGTCACTCAAGAAACGTTGGAAAGAGGATTCGCCGCAACACATGCGCGAACTGCTGGCTGTACTCAAAGCGCAGAAAGACTGGAGTGCCGAGGCTCTGGATGCCACCGTTCTGCCGTGGATTGAGCAGAAAGAGTACGGTCTGGGCATCGTGATGAACGCGTTCCGTATCTGCCTCGTGGGCGCTGCACGCGGACCGCATATCTGGGCGATAACCGATGTGCTGGGCAAGGATGAGGTTATCCGCCGCGTGGAAGTGGCATTGAAGAAATTATCGTAATCTCGAAATCTCGAAGTGTCGAAATACCGGGATGTCGAAAGATTAAAATATAATAACCATGAGAACAAATCTAAGTTCACAAATCTCGCTCAGTCGGGTGGCGAGAAAACTGTACAAGCCCGATGATGTGTTCGAACTCTCCCGCGTCAGCCGCATGGAGAAGGTGAAGACAAGTATCTACGAGACAGGCAAGGAAGGTGCCGTTGCCGTGGCACAGTACATTGCCGAGCAAATCAATCAGCGTCAGAAGGAAGGCAAGAAGTTCGTGCTGAGCATGATGACCGGCCGTTCGATGCAGGACATTTGTGCCGAACTGGTTCGTCTGCACGGTCAGGGGCTGAGTTTCCGTAACGTGGTGCTGGTGGTAGGCTACGAGTATTATCCGCTGCCGAAGGAGGATGCCGGCTGTCTGGGTCAGCTGGAGGAGCAGCTGATATCGAAAGTAGGAATCCTGCCGGCGAACGTGATTGCCATTCCCGGAACGCTTGCCAAGGAACAGATTATCGACGCCTGCGCCGCCTACGAGCGCACCATTCAGGACCTCGGCGGCATTGACCTCATGCTCTTGGGCATCGGTCGTGGCGGCAATATCGCCTTCAACGAGCCGGGCACACAGTTCAACAGCGAGACACGTCTGGTGCTGCTGGACAACAACTCCCGTGCCGATGCAAGTGAGATGTTCGGAACAGCAGAGGCTGTGCCGGTAAGCGCGATTACAATAGGCATAGGCACGATCCTTCGCGCCCGTGAGATTCTGCTGGTTGCCTGGGGTGACCACAAGGCAGAGCAGGTGGCACGCGCCATTGAAGGTGAGGCATCGCCCGCCTGTCCGGCTTCGGCATTGCAGCTGGCATCGAACGCCCATATCGCCCTTGACCTCTCGGCTGCCGACCGCCTGACGCGTATCAGCAAGCCGTGGATGGTGACGAGCTGCGAGTGGGATGACCAACTGACGCGCAAGGCTATCGTCTGGCTGTGCCAGATAACTGAGAAACCTATCCTCAAACTCACGAACAAGGATTATAACGACCACGGCCTGTCGGAACTCATCACCTTGTACGGCTCGGCTTACAACTGCAACATCAAGGTCTTCAACGACCTGCAGCACACCATTACCGGCTGGCCCGGTGGCAAGCCGAACGCCGATGACAGCAACCGTCCCGAGCGCGCCAAGCCGTTCCCGAAGGATGTGGTAATCTTCTCTCCGCACCCCGATGACGATGTCATCTCCATGGGCGGCACGTTCGCGCGCCTGATCAAGCAGGGGCACAATGTGCATATCGCCTACCAGACCTCGGGCTGTATCGCAGTGTGCGATGACGAGGTGGTGCGTTTCATGGACTTCATGAAGGGCTACAAGCTCATGCATCTGCCCGAGGATAAGGTGATTGACAAGAAGTATGACGAGTACATGCACTTCTTCCGTCAGGAGAAGATCGGCGACCAGGACACACGCGAGATACTGGATATCAAGGCGCTTATCCGTCGTGGCGAGGCAACAGCCGCCTGCCGGCACATGGGTCTGCCACTCGACCACATCCACTTCCTGAACCTGCCGTTCTATGAGACGGGCACGATCAAGAAAGGTCCGTTGACGGAGAAGGATATCGCCATAGTGGAGAACCTGCTCAAAGAGGTCAAACCGCAACAGATATTCGTAGCAGGCGACCTTGCCGACCCGCACGGAACGCACCGCGTCTGCACCGATGCCGTACTGGCTGCTATCGACGACCTGAAGGATTCGCCTGCTTGGGACGAATGGCTGAAGGACTGCCGTATCTGGATGTACCGCGGCGCATGGATGGAGTGGGGCGTTGACCTGATTGAGATGGCCGTGCCGATGTCTCCCGAAGAACTGCGCTTCAAGCGGAACACGATTCTCAAGCATCAGTCGCAGATGGAGAGTGCGCCGTTCATGGGTAACGACGAGCGTCTGTTCTGGCAGCGTGCCGAGGACCGCAATCATGCTACTGCAGAACTCTATGCCCAATTGGGTCTCGCCAACTACGAAGCTATTGAGGCTTTCGTTCAGTATCATCCGTTGTAACAGACCGCTAACGCTCTAAGAGAAAAGACCGCTTCACTGAAAGAGTAAAGACGGATTATGCTTTTAGTTTTCTACAAATAAAACACAATAATGAAAAACATCACATGTTTCGTTCCGTTCCAGTCGGAACAACAAGTTCAAGCCACCCTGCAGAACCTGAGCAAACAGGAGCTGGTGGCAGAGGTTCACCAGATCAAAGGGGACATCCGTTCAACGGAGAACGTCCGGTTCATGGCGGCACACAGCCATACGCCGTACACACTGATTTATACGAAGTTTACCAACCTGTCGTTCGTACTGTTCGCATTGGAGCGAATGGAGGCGCTGATGGAGGACACCGGTGCTGCGATGGTCTATTCCGACCACTTCAACCAGTCGGGCAGCGTGCGTACGAACGCTCCGGTGATTGACTATCAGTTAGGCGCGCTGCGTGACGATTTTGATTTTGGCTCCGTTCTGTTCTACCGCACATCGGCTTTGCAGGAGGCGGTCAGCCGGATGGATGTGGACTATCAGTACGCCGGTCTGTACGACCTGCGTCTGAAGGTCAGCCAGAAAGGCGCGTTGGAGCATATCAACGAATATCTGTATTACGATGTGGAGCTTGACACCCGCAAGTCCGGCGAGAAGCTGTTCGACTATGTGGACCCCAAGAACCGCGGCGTGCAGATTGAGATGGAGAAAGCCGTGACGCGTCACCTCAAGGACATAGGCGGCTATCTGGAGCCGAACTTCAAGGATGTGGATATGACAGCTGGCGGATTTGAGTACGAGGCATCGGTGGTTATCCCGTGCAAGAACCGCGTACGTACCATCGACACCGCTATCCGCAGTGCGCTCAGCCAGAAGGTGAAAGCGCCGTACAAATACAACGTTATCGTGGTGGATGACAACAGCGAAGACGGCACAGTGGATAAAATCAAGGCTATCGTGGCGGAAGGTCATGACAACCTTATTTATATAGCCCAGGACAAGTCGTGGCACGCCATCGGTGGCAACTGGAATGTGGCTTTGCACCACCCGAAATGCGGACGCTTCGCCATCCAGCTGGACAGCGATGATACTTATTTCGACGAGAACACCGTGCAGAAGTTCATCGATGCTTTCCATGAGCAGAACTGCGCCATGGTGGTCGGCACCTACCGGATGACCGACTTCGACGGCAACATCCTGCCTCCGGGCATAATCGACCACCGCGAGTGGACGCCCGACAACGGCCGTAACAACGCCCTCCGCATCAACGGTCTGGGTGCGCCGCGCGGGTTCTATACGCCTATGCTCCGCCGGATTAACTTCCCGACAACCAAGTACGGCGAGGATTATGCAGTCGGACTGCGCGTGAGCCGCGAGTATCAGATTGGCCGTATCTACGACGTGGTGTACAACTGCCGTCGTTGGGACGACAACTCTGACGCCAACTGCGACCTCATCGCAATGAATAACAACAACTTCTACAAGGACCGCATCCGTACCTGGGAACTCAAGGCACGTATCGCAATGAATCGCTAATTTTTGGTTTCTTTTGGCTTCTTTTTGATTTTGGTTCGGTCATTATGCCCCACATAACTCCCTCACCAGAAATCAAAAATCTGCTCAAAACAAACTCAAAAATATGAATACACCCAATTTACAAATATGAATGTAAGAGTAGGTATCATGACTGCACCGCACATCTCGTGCGAGCAACGCCCCGAAGGAGTGTTGCTCCACGATGTGCGCATCGGTATAGGCTTCCACTGGGACCGCACGGAGGATCAGCTCTTCGAAGGCACAATGGAGATTCGCGACAACGCTGACGGCACACAGACCGCCATCAACACCCTGGATGTAGAGGACTATCTGAGTTCGGTCATCACCTCGGAGATGTCCGCCACCTCGTCGCTCGAACTGCTGAAGGCGCATGCCGTCATCTCCCGTTCGTGGCTGTTGCGGCCGATGTTGAACAAGGCGGATGCACCAGCCAAACTTGGCTGGTCCGACACCCCTGACCGCCGCATCGTGTGGTACGAGCGTGACGCCCATGTGGGCTTCGACGTCTGTGCGGATGACCATTGCCAGCGTTACGAAGGTATCACCCGCCGCGACGCCCATCCCGAGGCGGCGGCGCGTGTCCGTGCAGCCGTGGAGGCGACACGCGGCATGGTGCTCGTAGACCCGACGGACAACGACGCCATATGCGACACGCGGTTCTACAAGTCCTGCGGCGGACGCACGGAGCTCTTTGAGAACGCCTGGGCGCCGCATCACTATCGGTATCTGGAGAGCGTGGAGTGTCCGTACTGCAATACCAAGGATGCCCGCGTGCTGTCCCAGGTGCTCAACAACTATGACCAGGAGACGCAGGACTTCTATCGCTGGACGGTGCGTTACAAGGCTGACGAACTGGCTGCGATCATCCGCGACAGGTCGGGAATAGACTTCGGCGATATATTGGAGTTGAAGCCTGTCAAGCGCGGTCCGAGCGGACGAATATACGAACTGGAGATAATCGGCAGCAAGCATCGGATGGTTGTGGGCAAGGAACTGGAGATACGCAAGTGGCTGAGCCGTACGCACCTGTACAGTTCCGCATTCGATGTGGAGCGTGACGGGACGGACTTTGTGCTTCGCGGCAAAGGCTGGGGACACGGCGTAGGTCTCTGCCAGATTGGTGCCGCCGTTATGGCGGACAAAGGCTTCAGTTATGAGCAGATACTGACGCATTATTTCCCCGGAGCAGAATTGAAGAGAATAATCTAATACCATGAGATACCATTTACACATCGCGCTGTCCGCCGTTGTGGTCCTCATGACGGCAGTGCAGAGCAGGGCTGAGGTTCCCGCTAACGTACGTGAGGAGTTCCGTATGACGGCACCGCTGGTGACTGACCGGCAGGAGCAGCATGAGACGCTGCCGCAGGTAGCCGCATCGGCAGACAGCCTCGTACGCGTCACCACGAAGTACCTGCACACATACATCGACACCATCCGTGTCGTGCGCTATAGCGAGGACAGTATTCCCCGTACTGACACCATCATCACTTTTGCGGACTCTACCGACCGCAAGGGGCATTATGTGCAGGCGTACATCGGTGGCGGATACGGTTCGATAGGTTTCCGTCTTGCCGAAGGACACGGCGGAAAGGTCAGCGGCTTCGCCACAGGACGTGTGCAGGCGCAGTACGCCTACTTCTTCCACCCGAACTGGGGTATAGGTGCAGGCTTGTGGTTCGAGAACCTGTCCTCCACCGCCTCGCTGGCGAACGGAATGGACTACACGGACTTTGTGTTCCTTGACCGCATCGACACCAATGGCGAGCCGCATTACAACCATACCGCGCGCGTCTATGGATGGAAGGAGCGTGCTACGCTGTATAACCTCGCTATTCCCGTATCCTTGCAGACGCAGTGGTGGAACGAGGCGGGAGAGCTTGGCATATTCGGTGCCATAGGTGTCGCGCCGGCTTTTGCCGTGGTGCAGAACTACCGGCTGATTGAGGGCGATGTGGAGCATTACGGCGTCTATCCCAACTGGGGACTGACGCTGGACGGCATGGCAGACCATGAGTATGCGCGCAACACCGACAATCCCGACCTGTACACGGCCAAGCCGACCGCGAAAGGCAAGATGGAGGTCTCCCCGATGGCTACGGTGTTTGCCGAAGTCGGAGCACTGGTCAACCTGACGCGACAACTGGATATGATGATTGGTCTGTACGGGCATTTCACGCCGAACAATGTCGTGACAGAGACCTTGGTGTCGCAATACCTGCCGGCAGACGCCGGTGAGGATGCGCCACCGTTCGGATGGGGACCCGAACAGCGAGTGGGACCGACCACCTTCATGGATGAGTACAAAGGACTATATGCCACATCGCTGCGAGAGGGAAAGACCTATCCGTGGGCGGTTGGACTGAAGATCGGTCTGCATTGGCACCACTTCGACAAGCCCAAGAGCCATACCGAGCAGAACTACGACTACTTCTTCCGTCCGGACACAACCTACCGTACCGTAGAACGGCTGGAGACGGAAGTGGTGGAGCGTATCGATACCTTCAAACGGGCACCCAAACTGGAGATTAAACTCATACAGAAGAAGGTGGACAAACTCAACAAGATTTACTTTGCCTTCGACAGCTACAGCCTGAACAACAAGTCGAAGAAATACCTCCGCGACATCTATGCCATCCTCAAGGAAGTGCCGAACCATATCATCATCGGTGGGCATGCCTCGGAGGAAGGTCAAGTGGAGTACAACGAGCAACTGGCGCTTCATCGTGCAACAGCGGTCAAGAACTATCTGGTGCAGCTGGGAATACCCGAGCCGCAACTCGAGGTGAAGAACTACGGTGCACGCGTGGCGAACGAGGAACGTGTGGATAACAACATATCCCTTGACCGGCGCGTGGAAATTATTATAGTGGAATAAAATTGTACAGCCATGAAAACAGTCAAGCATATTATCCTCGCAGTACTGTGTCTGGTGTCGGCAACGATGTCAGCAAGGCAGTTCGAGCAGGGCGAGAAAATCTATGTCAATGCCGACCAGTCGTTTCACGACGGGTGTTTCAACTGGGCGAAGGACGGCGCAAAGATCTTCCTGTATGTTTGGAAAAAGACAGGAACGACGGACAGCGGCGCACAGTGGATAACCCTTGCTGTGGAGAGCGGCAGCCTGTTCAGCGGAAGCATGCCTGCAGGTGACTTCAACAGGTGTATCGTCATCCGCGGTACGTCTGCCGATTGGTCTGGCAAGTGGAACCAGACAGGTGACTTGACGTTCCCCGAAGTGTCCGACAGGAATTACATCAGCAAGTTCTGGGAAGGCGGAACGGAAGCCGACTGGCTGACGTATGCTCCCGCGGCGGATAAGATTGGTGCGTTTGCCAAGTCTGTCACGGCGGAGGACATCCATATCTGCTCATCTGCTTTGGGTGGACCGTATTCCCTGCACGTCAAGCTGAAATCAGGCAAGTCTGACTATGACTACGACAACGTGCAGTGCCACGGCTGGTACAAGAGTTCCGACGGCAATACATGGACCTCGGTGGACGCCTATGCCGGCAATGCAAGGGACGGGGAGAATGACAAGGATATAATCAACAATGTCCTGCCGTCCTCCGGCACGGTGTATTACTATCTCCATTCAGCGAAGAAAGCGGGATGCCGATTGCTCAAGATTGTTCCAGACGCTACGGGGTGTGACCTGGACTGCACCATCACCTCGTTTGAGGTGGCATGCTCGGAGGTCAATGCCAATGATACGACCTACACCTTGGACGGCATGGTGGCATTCGGCGAGCCGAACGGTGATCTCGTCATCACCTGTGACGGCAAGTCCACAACCATCAAGGCGGCTGACGCAAGGAGCCCGCAGACATTCTCCATCCCTGGCTTGCGGGCAGCCACAAGCAACGGAAAGACAACAACCGCACAGGCGAAGTTCACGGGGAATGCCGGATGCAGCAAGACAAAAACATTTACCGTGCCGAATGCCAAGCAGGGTATTGTTTATACCTACTTGGATGTTCCTCTTGGCGAAACAACGCCGCTCAATCCCTCGGGAGCGAACTACGCGAACGAGCACAAGTGGTATATTGATGGCGTTGAGCAGCCTGACATGCAAGGTGCTCAGACCAGCATCCCATACGACGAGCCCAACACCACCCTGTACACCTATCGCGAGTTCAATCCGCCAGCAGGCGATATGAACGACATGTTGGACAACGGCGGCTATGAGCAGGCGGACGCCAATGTGTACAAGACTTCGCCCATCAGCGAATACGACTTCTGGGGCAAGTATGACAACGCTGCAACGCCAACTGACTACTATGCTGCCCATGTAGGGGCAAGCAACGGATTTGCCGTCGTGCAGAGTGCCAACAATTTTGCCGGCACGTACGCCAAGGTCACACCGCGAGAGGGCAGTTTCTTCGCGCTGTTCGACGCTGCGTCGGGCAGTACCATGGCGGGAAAGAAGGCTTGGTTCGCAACAACAGCCAACAACCCGAACCTCAAGTTGCAGAAGGGCACAACCTACCTCTTCTCTTTCTGGGCGGCGAACATCAACAACTACGGCGAGATGGACAATGCAGCCAAACTGCAGTTCCAGATTGAGTACAACGGCAAGACCGTCAAGCTCGGCGAGCCGCTGGACCTGAACAAAGCCGACTTTCGTAATAACCGCTGGCACCAGTGCTCATCGACGTTCTATGCGGATGCCGATGCCGCGACTGTCACCATCTCTGTGGTCAACCTGAATAACAACAGCCTGAACATCGGCAACGACTTTGCACTCGACGACATACAGTTCCGTGCCGTCAGCAGCGTGTCGCGTGCAGTACGCATCCAGCAGGTGTTCGTGGTGCAGACGTATAACCCCTGTGTTGACGGACGCATATTCCGCAAGTGGGACAATGTGCTGTTTGTCAACAACGGCGACAGCATCTATACGGCGTACCAGTGGTACAAGAACGACCAGAAGATGAACGGCGAGACGCTGCAACGGCTCTATACCGCTTCAACGCCGATGGCGGGTACAACCGACCTCTATCATTGTGTGGCGACGCGTAAGGACGGAACGACAGATAAGTTCTGCGCGCACATGTTCAACGATTTTCCGGAGTCACGTCTGCATGCCGCCATCGGGGATATAGCCGCCGACGGCATCTCAGTAGCACCCACACAACTTGCTGCCGGACAATCCGTTACCGTCTGCAAGACCTTTGCCAGTGCAGTGCATGCCACACTGCTGACCCTGACCGGACAGACAATCAGTACAACCGTTCTCTACGATGAGACGAACACCATAACCATGCCCGCCACGGCAGGATTGTACCTGCTGAGGCTGCAAAGTACAAACGTGCAAAGAACAGTTAAGATCAATGTGTTGTAAGAGAATCATAGTAGCCATGCTGGCTCTCGGTGCTGCCATCGGCATACGGGCGCAGGAGGTTCTTGCGGGGCATGAACTGACCGAGGTTCGTCACTCTGAACGACGTATCACGCTCCCGGGGGACGTCAGTTCAACCGACAGCCTTGTCGAGGTGCATATGCTCGACGTGAATACGTATGTGGACACCATGCGTACAGTCCGACAGACCGAACGGCAGTTCACCCAGGCACCGGACTCGATGTGCCGTCGCGGGCATTATGTTCAGATTCATGCCGGTGCAGGATATGGCAATGTGGGCTACGGCTTACTCAGAAAGGACCTGACCCATCCGACCGCTACGGGCTATGAAACGGGCGGTATATCTGCGGCGGTACAGTTGCAGTACGCTTATTTCTTCGTGCCCTACGTGGGCATAGGCATAGGCTTGTGGCTGTCAGAATATACGTCCCACGGCTATCTGCAGGGCGACTTTGTTTATCCGGGTCAGTGGGATTCGGATGTTGACCCGTCGGGAGTGAGCAAGACGAGCGAGCAGTACACCCACCATACCACGGTACGCAACTGGCATGAGCGCCAGACCGTACATACCGCAGGACTGCCTGTATCACTGCAGTTCCAGGCTTGGGGCAGACGGAACAAGGCGGGCTTCTTCCTCGCACTCGGGGCTGCACCGACATATACGGTCATGACAGGCTATCGGGTCATGCAGGGAGAGATTGAGCATTGGGGAATGTACCGCAACAATGCGGAGATTCACAATATGCACGAGTTCGGGACCATCGATTATGCAGGCAGGACAGGCACGCAGCACATCAGGCGATTCGCGGCTTCGACCTTTGCCGACCTCGGGCTCCTGATCCAGATGAGTCCGCACACCGACCTCTTGCTTGGCGTTTATGCTCATTATGCACTATTGGATATGCAGGATGCCACGCCCGTTGACATCGGCTGGAAGGACGACCGCTTCCCGAATCTTGATGTGCAGGAGTACAACGGCATACTGGCGACCAACTGCCTTAGCGACGGCGGACGCCTCCATCCTTGGCAGGCTGGCGTGAAGATTGGTCTGCACTGGCATAGTATTGCCAAACCGCGGACTGTAACGGTTATCGGGAACGACACGCTCCTGCACACCGTCGAGCGATATGACAGCGTCTGGACAACGCGCGTCGATACGCTCCAACGACATATGTACACTGCGGTCGAGCGCGTACAACAGCAGATTGACAGACTGAACCGCGTTTACTTCGAGTTTGACAGTCATGAACTGTCACCCGAGGCAATGCAGTCGCTGGACAAGATTGCCGAACAACTGAAAACCATACCCAACAAGGTGCTCATTGGCGGACATGCTTCTAAGGAAGGTACGCGCGCGCATAACGAACGCCTCGCAAGGAACCGTGCGCTCATGGTCAAGTACTATCTGGTTGACAAGGGAGTGCCCGCAACGCGGATGATCGTCAAGGACTATGGCTCAACTGTGTCCAACGCCATCAACCTCAGCGACGACCTCGCGCTCGACAGACGCGCAGAGATTATTGTGCTCGAGGAATAAAAAAATGACATTGCACTATTTGCACTTTCTGCACTTTGAGCGGGAAAGTGCAAATAGTGCAGAAAGTGCAAAGCAAAAAATTATAGCCCTGTCTCAACTGTATCATGTAAAAAGTCAGCCCAATTTGCCGAAGGCGAACGTTAGTTGTTAGTTATATATTCCTTACAGGTTCGCTAACCATTGTAGGGGGCAACGCGACCTCTGAAGCGGATTGAATCGGCATTAACCACAGTCGAAATATAGAAGCAAAACATAACACCCACTGTCATGAAACATCTTTTCATCATGAAAACTCGAAATACTATCATCACTGTCCTCACCATACTCCTCTCCACCTTGGGAGTCTCCTCTTCGTATGCGTATTATTTCCGTGCAGGGGACAAGTTCTATATCAATACATATAGCCGTAGTGACGGTGATACAGAATTTGATTGGGGAGAAGCCGATGCCCATCTTGTCATGTGGATTTGGAAAGACGGAGGTGATGGTGAGTGGTTGGAATTCAAGACCAAGGAATATGAGTACAATTCTCATAAAGTCAGGATATTGTCGGCAACAATAATGAATGATGCAGACTATAAGTACTGCAAATTGATTCGTCGCCCCAATACCGATTGGTATCATTCCGAAGATAGTGACTGGGGGCATACCGGTTCAATGCCCGTTAACAATGTTTATTTGTACAGATATTGGTTCAACGGTGTATCAGGCGAATGGTCGCACACCTTGCCGGACGATTTGATTCTTTCGCCGTATAGAACGGATTTAGGGACATATGCCAGTCTGAAATCTACATTGTCTGCAAGCAGCATTGAAGCGGAGGAATACACGATTTGTCCGGCTGCTGCGGGCGACCTTATCTCCTTGCATTGCAAGATAAATGCCGCACGCACCGACTATGAAGAAACCGATGTATGGCAGCATGCGTGGTACTGTTCTGTGGATAACGGTGCTACATGGGAGTCGTTGGACGGGTATGCAGGATGCATCCGCAATTTTGACGAGGGAGCAAGAACTTTGGCACCGCTTTTGCCCGACCCTTTGCCTGCTACAGTTTGTTATTACCTCTATTCGAAGGTCGCAAGCGGGCAAAGGCTGATTAAATTCACTACGGATGATACCGGCTGTGACTACGATTGTTCCATCACTTCGGTCGAACGCGCCATATCTAATGTGAATGCAGAGGACAACACCTATTCGCTGGACGGACTGGTGGCTTTTGGGGTCGCGAACGGTGATCTGAAGATTGTTTATGGAAAAGGTAAAGAAGGTGAACAGACATTAACCATCTCATCTCCAGTCAGTCCGCAGTCTTTCTCATTCACTGGACTTCCGGCGGTTGAATCCAGTGGCGAGACAAGAACGCTTGAAGCCTATTTTACGGGTAATCCATCTGGCTGCACACGAAATTTCGTTGACGTGCCTGTGCCTAATGTTCGTGATGCGCGAACTGAACACCCGACAATCCACTTGCTGACAGGAACTTCCGCCACGCTTACACCGGACGATGCGGAATTGTCCAACAAGGCTGTATGGACAGATGCTGCGGGTGTAGCACATAATGTGGCTGCTGGAGGTATAAAAACATGTTCGACGATGCCTTCCGATACCGCGGGTACACACTACTATGTTTACAAAGAATTGTACCCACTTGTTGGCAGCACGGCTGACATGATGTCAAACGGTGACTATGAGGCTGATGCCGGCTATGGCGTCGTGGATGGAGTAAGTACCATGAGTGCCTATACTTTTTGGGGACGATTCGATAATGCTGCGGCCTATTCTGAATTTTATACTGGTGCTCATGAGAATGCAAACAATGGCTTTGCGGTCATCCGGCACGCAAAGAACTTCCATGACAAATATGCGACACTTACTGCCAAACACGGCAGTTACTTTGGCTTGTTTGATGCTGCTTCTGATGGAGTGGCAGGCAAAAAGGCTTGGTATGCCAATACTTCCTCGAATAACGATTTGAAGCTTAAAAAAGGCACAACATATGTCTTCTCCTTCTGGGCGGCGAACATTAACAACTACGGCGAGATGGACAATGCGGCCGTTTTACAGTTCCAAATCGAGTATGGAGGGAATACCTACCTGTTGGGGGACCCCTTGGATTTGGGATCGGCGGAATTTCAGAATAACATCTGGCACCAGTGTTCTTCCACATTCACGGCTACCGAGGATGCAGATGATGTAACCATTTCTGTAGTGAACCTTAATACCGACCGTTTGCGTGTCGGTAACGATTTCGCGTTGGATGATATCCAGTTCCACGCAATCAGTACGGTCACTGAGACATCCAAGTCCTACCAGATATTCCGTGTTGACTTCCATATACCGACAATATCTTCCTTTACCGCTACGCCTGTTCAGATGGGATGTGGCGAAATGACGTATGCCGTGGACTTGAATATTCAATATAGGAACCAACCCGGTAAATTAAAAGTCGTGGATATAACAGGCGGTGGTAGCCGTGACGTCTGGGATACGACACTTGTCGCACTCCCCGGTGCAGGAGCAGGTGCAACATGGGATGAACTTAAGGAAATTAACCGCAGGGTAGTGCAAACCATCATTTCCGGTGACCCTGTCGGAAAGAAGCGTACATATAAGGTCTATTTTGAGGATTGGACCACTGCAACACTGTCGGCCGATTTCAATGATCCCGTTATTCCTGTCCTGACTGCAACCAATGACAACAATCCCGCAGCCATTCTGCCATGTGACCAGTTGACATACACGCTCAATGTGAATGTGTCTTACCGAAACATGAGTGCTGACAAAATACAAGTTTGGGTAGATGGTGCTTCGTATGCCACAAGTTCGCTCAAGCAGGAAAAATCGATAGACAAAAATACATCTGCCACTAAGACTGTTTCGTTTGCCATTGACAATGTTCCTGCTGACAGTGCTGAACATGTTTTGCATGTAGAATGTGCCGGACTTGGTGAAGGTTGTTTTGATCCTCTCACATTCCGTGCTCCATTTGCACCGAAAGTAGTTGAGCCTATAGTGGTGATAGCACCTGCCGTTTCATGTAGTTCGCCTACGTATACAGCAACAGTCAATGTCACAACAACCAACCATCGTAATGCCACTCTAACGGCTTTCGTCAATCAGGGAACGCCAATCTCAAAAGTAGTTGTTGGCGATGTTACAGAATTTGTATTTGATGACCTGAAGGCTGATGGCAGTGAGGATACGGTAACTGTGTACTTTGATTATGTACATGCTTCTCAGCCTGAGTGCGATAAGACCCACAAATATACTGCGCCAACGCAACCCAGAGCCTCGTTGGTAACACCCATTACAATGCCCTCTGTCGCAGCGTGTGACCAGCAGACCTTTGACTTGACTATATCTGTCAAGTTCACCAATCAGGACGGCGACCTTCAGCTCAAAGCGGACGATGGTTCGTGGAAAACCTTCTACACGGCAAGTACAACTGCCGGCGAAGGCAAGTATCTCAAGAATAGCACCGAACAGACCAAATCGGTTACACTCACAGGGCTGCCTACAGATGGCGGAACAGCGCATACGATTTACTACCGCTTCAACGCAGAAGGCTATTGCGGCTATGATACACCGCTTGAGTCAGCGGCACTGACCTTCCCGCAGTCACCGACTGTCACATCGACAAGTGTATTCGCTACTCCTGCGACCTTGGATTGTGATGCAGCGAACTACACAAGAACGGTCACTGTCAACTATAAGAACGGAATAGGCAAAAAGATTGTTATTGAGGATGAGGATGGTAACAAACTCTACACCTCTCCCACTACCCTGGCAACCTCTGACGGCAGTATATCGCCAAGCGTCACGCTGTCAGCCATCGACGGAGCATCGCATCATGTAATCGCCTACTTTGAAGGTTATGACTGCAAGAGCGAGCTTGCTCATAAGGGAACATATACCGCACCGGTGAAACCGGTCATCAGTGATGTAACTGTATCTGACGTCGGTGAAACGAAATGCAGTCCGTATAATTATACCATTAGCGGTACGGTTACTTACTCTAATGCTGACATCTCAAAGAAACTGATTGTCGCTTACGGGGCACTCAAGGATGAAATCACCCTCTCGTCAGCATCCGCTACAGTGGACTTCACAATTTCGGACATGACGGCTACAGGTAGTGCTCTCACCGTAGATGCATACTTCAAGGATGCTCCAGCTGGATGCACCAAGACATCCAATACCTTTGCGTCACCCACACAGCCGAGTATGGATATCAAGAACATCAAGCAAAGCACACCCGGATGTGATGACCTGACATACAACCTGTCGTTTGATGTCGATTATATCTATCAGCACGGAAATCTGACTGTTCATGTGGATACCTATGGTGATACAGTAATCACGATTCCTGAAACCAGCCGGAGAAAGAAAGATAAACTGACAGTGCATGTTACATATACGGCTAAGATTCCTGCCGATGGCAATACACATACTTTGTATGCATCGTTTGCAGGTGAAAAGTCCTGTTCTGCCAGCCAAACACTCGCTGCTGTTCTTTCCCCTGTAATCACTGATTTAGCGGTGACTGTGCCTACTGATCCTATTGCATGTGATGCAACTTCATATCCCGCATCCGTAGCGGTTACTACACAGTATGCTGTTGGCAAAAATATTGTAATCAAATATAAGAATGCATCCAACGAGGATGTGGTGTTAGGTACCCACAAAGTGCTGACTTCACCCGAAACATACACCTTCACACCGCTGTCTTTCACCGACATCGGTGCAACAGGCAC
The DNA here is from genome assembly GCA_017444065.1 of Paludibacteraceae bacterium. Lineage (GTDB taxonomy): Bacteria > Bacteroidota > Bacteroidia > Bacteroidales > Paludibacteraceae > Colicola. The sequence continues at coordinate 20,807 of JAFSXJ010000111.1, forward strand.
GCGTTCGGTTTGGGCGTATCTCGCAGAGCGTGATACATGTGTCAAGTCCGAGGATTATGCAATTCCTCCTACCACATCCATAGACCCGTTTACCATTTCCACAATAACGGACAAGAGTACTTGTAGTGGGGTCAAATACGATTTGGAGGGACATATCAGTTATTCATCGATGCCTGTCGGTGCGAGCCCGGCTGTTCGCGTTGGCGCATACAATGCCGCAATGACGAATGTTACTTCCACTGGTGCTGACTTTAAATTCACTAATGTAACCACTACCGGCGAAGGCTTGCATGTAGAGGCGTACTTTACGGACAAACCCGAGTGCTTTGTTTCCTCCGGCACATTCAATGCACCGCTGAAACCTGATGTTCAAGTTATCAACCAAGTCATGGCGGATGCAGCTTGCAACGTCATGACCACCACCTTGCTCTTCGACATCGTTTATACCAAGCAACCTGCTGGAGAACTTAAAGTCTGGCTCAATGACACGCATATTGGTGAGCGTACCCTTACTTATACGCCTAATGCCGGCAAGGAGAAACCCGATACCATTCATGCCGCCGTTTCCAGTATTCCAGCAACAGGTGGCGCCTACACCCTGCATGTCAACTTTGCTGCCGGCTGCGGTGACCGCACGTTTGATACTCCTTCCACAAAATTCTCGCCGGTAATCTCTGATTCCACAGCAGTTATTTCTGGTGAGAGCTGCGGCTCTGATGCATATACGGTAACGGTAACCTTCAAGGTCAAGAATGGTCAAAGCAAACTTGTTACAGTGGCAGGAAAGGGGCTGACACCGCAATCCAAGACAGTTGTTGATGGAACAAACACCTTTACCTTCACCAATGTGCCTCGCACGTTAGCTGTTGCCGATGACGACTATTTCGAGATTTACTTCCCCGATGCTTTGCCCTCATGCCCGCATATCCTGTTGGAATATGCTGAGACGCCGAAGCCTGTTCTGACATCTATTACCCCCAATGCAGCTCCAGCATTGGATTGCACAGATGGTACGTACACGCTTACCGGTACTGTCGGCTACACCTATATCAATGCCCAGCCGTACATCTGGTTGGATGATAAGGAAGACCTTGCTGTGCCGGTCGGTACTGCCCCCGGCTCTTATTCCGACAAGTCGGCCTCATCGGCCTCTACAGCATTCTCGCTTACAGGTGTGCCTGCTGATGGTCAGACGCACACTTTGCACCTGAAAGCTGCAGGATGGACGGCCGGCTGTCCTGTCTCGCAGACCTTTACCGCTGCCCTGCAACCCGTATTCGGTACAGTAACCGCCGTTGCTTCGGACACTTATCTGCATTGCAATCAGACCTATTCGGTAGTTGTCACCATACAGTTCGTTCATAGTGGTGGCAGGACCCTGTATGTCGAATATACCGACAACGGCTCTACCACAACGGAGGAGATAACCACCGTAGCCGGTGATACCGAGAAACAAATAACGCTGACCGGACTAAAGACAATCGACGGTGCCGCACACGATATTAAGGTGTGGTTCGATGGCTTCAAGTCATGCATGGTATCACCGTCTCCTACATACACTGCACCCAAATTGAAAACCATCACATTGAGTGATGTTACGTCAAATCCTGTTAATTGCGGTGATCTTTCGTTCAGCATCAGCGGTACTGTTACCTCCAATGTGGCAGGTGAGTCAATCGTAATTACCACCAATAGTGGCAAGTCCACCACCGTGACTTCCAGGAAAGATGAAGCAGTTGAGTACACCGTATCCGGCCTCACTGCGGCGGGAAATCTTTCTGCCCAGTTTGTCGGCGTGCCATGTAGTGTAACCGACGAGAAAGACTTTGTAAATGTTCTGCTGAAGCCTTACCCGACATTTGACTTGAACGACATAACGCCACAGTGCTATCCCGCTGAATCGTTCGTAGTCACCTATACACATACTGATGCTGCAACAATCAAATATACAGTTAATGGCGGAGAGGAAATTCCCGTAGCTGTGAATGCCGAAAAGGAGTTCATCATAGACATCCATGACTGGACTGCCGGAACGTATGTCATCGAGGCGTATGCTGAAAGTGCTGCAGGCTGCAAGAGTTCGCCAACAAGCAAGAAGAATCTTGTGATTAACGCCAAACCTGAAGTGACAACACTTTCGGTCGAGAATATATGCAAGGGTGCAGGCGTCGCTAAGGTGAACTTCACAGCGGCAGATGCAACGCAGTATAGTTACTATATAGTTGATCAGACGGAACCTTCTGCAAAGAAAGACATTCTCGATGGCAAGTTTGATTTGACCATCCCGACCGCTCTGATAGCAGGTACATACACACTTCGCCTGACTGCATATTCTGCGACATGTGAAAGCAACCCAAAGGATGTTGAGTTCACTATCTATCCGTTGCCTGAACTCAAATTTGACGCAATCGATGCGGTATGCTACCCCGCAAGCGGTGTCGAGGTGGAATATACCGCTGCATATACCAAAGAGTTCCGCTACACAGTCAAGACAAAAGATGGTACGACAACCAAGATTAACAACAAACTCGTTGCTGTTGATGCTTCCAAGAAATTCACGTTGGAGACAGACGGATGGGATGCCGGTGAATACACCTTGACCGCTACCGCTGTCTCTACATCCGAGAAAGGGTGCACGGCTGATGCTCCATCTGTAGATTTCTCTATCCTGCCCAAGCCGAAGGTCACCTCCATCGCTATGGAGAGTAAATGTGTCAATACTGCAACAGCCCAATTGACATTCGCAGTGGAATATGCAGATGAGTACCAATACTATATTGTCGGTCAGACCACTCTCTCCGATAAGAAATCAATCGCTTCACCTGTTGATGTAACTATATCTGGTTTGCTTGACGGAGAATATACACTCAAACTGGTGGTAAGTTCTGCTTCCTGCGTAAGTGACACAGCAAGCACCGAGTTTGAGATTTATCCCTTGCCGACATTCCTGTTTAATGATGCAGTAGCACATGACTGCTACCCGTCAACCGGAATATCTGTCGGTTACACATCAACCAACGCCTCTACATACAGCTATACGCTGACCAAAGAAGGTGCCGGCTCGCCTGCTCTGACGGGCGATGATCTGCATGCCGATGCCACAGGTTCAATTGCGCTCAACACTGAGGGATTGTCAGCCGGCAAGTACGAACTAAAAGTAACTGCCAAGTCCGTGCACAACTGCGAACAGGCTACACCTGTTACGAAAGAGGTGACTATCTATGACCAACCGACACTAACCATTACTTCCGTAGAAAACCGCTGTGAGGGTGGTGACAAAATAACTGTTAATTACAAAACGGAATATGCAACAGATTATTCGTATGAGGTGGTAGGAACCGGTTTGTTCGGTCACGGTCTGGCTGCATCTTCCGGCTCGTTCACGATTGACATCAACACCCTTACTGCCAAAACATATACTCTGCATATGCAGGCAACAGCAACACATGCTTCGCTTGTCTGTGAAGGTGCTACAGCCGACAAGACGTTTGAGATATATCCTGTGCCCAAAGTGGAGATTGTTACGCCTTCGCCAATCAAAGAGGGTGTGTCTAATGTGACGGTATCGCTTAACCTGACGGCTGCAGACACCTACGACTGGCGCTTCATGAACGGTGCAACAGAGTTGGAGAGCGGTGATGACGTTCCGTCAAGTACTACCACAATATCTCTTACTACAGGTACGTTGGACGAAGGCACATATAGCTTGTTTGTTGCGCCTGAAAACGCGCATTGTACGGGTGAGGAGAAAGAGGTGCATGTCGTTGTGAATAACAAGCCGACTATCAACTTCACTGAACCCGCTCTCGTTTGTGAAAAAGCGACTGCAATCAGTATCCCTTACAGTACATCACCCGATGCTACTGATTTGTATTATACCAACATGCGAGGCACAACGCCTGTCGGCAGCGAACAGCATGTTGACCTCACGGCAACAGCATCGCCGCTGTCGGTGGATATTTCGGGTCTGTCGTACGGAACTTATACCTTAAGCGGTTATGTCAAGTCTGCTCTCGAAAGCGGGGATGTTTCGGAGGTGAACTTCACGCTGATGGCTGTGCCGACAGTAGAAACGGTTACCCAAACCAAGGAGTTCATCGGTTGTGACGAGACCTACGACGCAACGATTGTTCTTAACATCTACAATGCTGCAGGCAAGTCGGTTTATGCCAAATATACCGATGATAATACCGAGCACATCGTGCCTGTTACTACTGCAACGGGTGATGAAACGGCTACGTTCCACCTGTCAGGATTGAAAGATACGGATCATGGAACGCACTACGTGAACGTGTATGTTGATGGCTTTGAGGAGTGTGGTGGCGTGGCTACCTACACCGAACCCAAGCTCATGACAATATTGCCCGGCTTTGAAGCTACCCCTGCTCCCAAGTCATGTGGCGATGATACGTTTACTATCAACGGCAAGGTATGTGCCAACTGCAATGTCGGAAATATCGTTGTCGAGTACGATGCTATGCACACTGCTACAGTTGTCGCAAACACGTCGGGTAGCAGTTTTACTATCCCGAGCATCCCTGCCGGTGGTAGTATAACTCAACTCAAAGCATACTTCGAGGGTAAGACGTGTGGAGTTGTCGAGTCAGCTGCTTTCGCTGAACCTACTCAACCTCAAGCATCTGTCACCTACAGCCCGATTGTTGCTCCTGCATGCGACGTTACCACCTTCAGTTTGGACTTCTCACTCAGTTACACCTACCAGCAAGCAGGCACGCTGACCGTTTGGGTGGACGAAGCTCATAAGTTGGTGCTCACCAGTGCTGACGGTGATTATCAGGCACTCAACGCGACTGCACAAACCCTAACCGGCACAATCGCCAATCTGCCTGCCGACGGACGTACAGGACAGAAACTCTACTTCAAGTTCAGTGGTGACCATTCATGCGAAGGCTCGGTTGATTTGCCTGCTTTCCCGCAGACCCCGTTGATAACAGGTGTTACTGTGACCGGCGTACCGGCGTATGTCGCAGGCGAAAGCGGCACATACAAGCCCACCGTTACGGTGACGTATGAGAAAGCCGTCGGCGAGCGGATCGTATTGGAGTATCTGGATAAGAACGACGATCTGCAGTACGCATACTCCGCTTCGACCGTTTCCGGCGACGGCACGTATGTGTTCGACGAGGCATCCGGCTTGCCGGCCTTTGACGATGTTACCAAGGGCAGCCGTACCGTCCATGCCTACTTCGAAGGGTCAGCATGTACTACCGGTGGCAACCATGACGGTGCGTACACGGCTCCCACCTACTGCGCCATCACATTTGTCAGCGTCAGCACTGTTAATCATAGCCTCTGCGACCATCTGCTCTATGACATCACGGGCTACGTTTCCTACGTTGGCACCAGTGTCGGCGACCTTATTGTCGAACTCGATGCTGTCAACCGCTGTGTCATCCCAGAATCGCAGTGTGTAGCAGGGCAGCCCTTGCCGTTCACCATTCAGAATGCCAGTGTAGCTATCCCTGCTGAAGGTGTGCAGTTGCTGACATATTTCGCTGATTTGGCAAGTAACACGACTTCTTACACTCTCGTGGCCGACCTCGTCATACCGGAACTCCAAGCCACACTTGCTGCTGTGGATACCGTCTTCACCTGTGGCGACAAGAGTTATACGGTCGGAGTCAACATCACTTCTGCCAATCAGTCCGGCACGGGGTATGTGCTGGATAGTATCGCCGGAGGCGCAGCCGTTGCGCGTCATACGGAGTCGGGTACATTCAGCGGTACCGCCTCGTTCTCTATCGCTCGTCCGGCAACGGCGGAGACCCACTACGTCATCGTCCGCTATCCGGCTACCGGCTGCGAGGTGGTGTCTGCACCTATCGACATCAACCCGTACATCAAGTCCGAGCCGCGCATCAGCCTCACGGCTATCGACCGCTTGTGCGACAGCGAGACTGAACTCAACCTGCCGCTGGTCATCACGCAGGGTGACATCACCGACGCCGCACTGACGGTTACCGACAGCAAGGGACAGACTATTGTCAATGCTGCACCGCTGGTCATCAGCGACAGCAAGGACACCCTTACATATTCCCTTGCAGCACCGCTTGCTGCCGGCACGTACACCGCTACGGTGGAGGCACACGACACGCTGGACTGCGCCGCTACAGCCACCTTGCCTGTTGAGCTTGCCTTGGACGGTCATCTCTACTCCAAGTGGACGGATGTGCTGCTTGTGGATAACCCAGACGGACAGTTTACAGCTTACCAGTGGTATGAGAACGGGCTGCCGCTTGCATCCCAGACCGCCCAGACGCTTTACCTGCCCGAGGGTATGAACGGCACATACTGCTGTCTGCTGACCCTCACCGACGGCACTCAGCTCTACACCTGTGAGCAGGCGTTCGCCGCCATACCGCGTTCGGCGGATAACCCCGGCACACATGCAGCTAACGAGGTCAGCGTGACGCCTAACCGCGTCCGCATGGGCGGTAACGTCACCGTACGGCAGTCGGCAAGCGAGACGCTCAGGCTCCTGCTCATGAGTGCCACCGGCCAGCGTATAGCCGAATGGGTGCAGACCGACAGCCGTGGCGAACTACAGATGCCGTCCGTACAGGGCGTATATATGCTGCGCGTCACCACGCCGACCGACTCCCGCGCCGTCAAGATTGTAGTATATTAACGTATAACTATAAACTTTTAAACGACTCTAAACACTAAACATTCAACTCTAAACGAATAAAATATGGCATTTTTCGGATTATTCGGTAATAAAACCAAACAAGAGACCCTCGACAAGGGATTACAGCAGTCCAACGCCTCGGTGCTGAGCAAGATCGGTCACGCCATTGCTGGTCGTTCGACCATCGACGATGAGGTGCTCGACGACCTTGAGGAGGCACTCATCACCTCTGATGTGGGCGTAGAAACAACCCTGCGCATCATCGAACGCATTCAGAATCGCGTCAAGCGCGACAAGTACGTCGGCACCGGCGAACTTAACCGTCTTCTGGTGGAGGAGACCTGCGCTCTACTCGCCGAGAACGACAGCATCCATCAGCCAAATTCGGCTGATACGGCTGCCCCGTACGTGATTATGGTGGTCGGCGTCAACGGCGTAGGCAAGACCACCACCATCGGCAAACTGGCGTACATGTACAAGCAGGCGGGCAAGAAGGTCTATCTCGGTGCAGCCGACACGTTCCGCGCTGCGGCTGTCGAGCAGCTCTGCATATGGGGCGAACGCGTCGGTGTGCCGGTCATCAAGCAGCAGCAAGGCTCTGACCCTGCTTCCGTGGCATTCGATACATTGCAGTCCGCCAAGGCGAACGGAGCAGATGTCGTGCTCATCGATACAGCCGGGCGTTTGCACAACAAGATCAACCTCATGAACGAGCTCACGAAAATCAAGAACGTCATGCAGAAGGTCGTACCCGGTGCGCCGCACGACGTGATGCTCGTGCTCGACGGATCGACAGGGCAGAACGCCTTTGAGCAGGCCAAGCAGTTCACTGCTGCCACACAGGTCAGTTCGCTCGCCATCACCAAGCTGGATGGTACAGCCAAGGGCGGAGTGGTGCTCGGTATATCCGACCAGTTCAAGATACCTGTACGTTACATCGGTCTCGGCGAGCAGATGACTGACCTCCAGCCCTTCAATGCCGAGCAGTTCGTCAAAACACTCTTGCATCAATGAATCTACTAAAGAACCCTTGGATTGATACTCCCGGCTACAACTGTTTCGGTTGTAGCCCCAATAACCCTATCGGCACGCGCATGCATTTCTATGAGGACGGCGATGCCATCGTCAGTTTCTGGCACCCGACGCAGAACCACCAGTCCTGGCTCAACACCCTGCACGGTGGCATACAGGCCACCCTGTTGGACGAGGTGTGCGGTTGGGTAGTCTTTCATAAGCTCCAGACGGCCGGTGTGACGGCTAAGATGGAGACGCGCTATCACAAACCCGTCAGTACGCTTTATCCCTATATCGAGCTGCGGGCATATCTGCAAGAGATGCGCCGCAACGTGGCATACGTGCACGGCGAGATTCGTGCTCCCGGCACAAAGGACGCCGACGGGCTGTTCACACCCGGTGAGGTGCTCTGCGAATGCACCTGTACGTATTTCACCTTCCCGCAGGACAAAGCGGCAGCGGAGATGATGTATATCCCTTCGACCATCGACCCCGAAGATGTCTCTCGCGACGAAGCAATAATGAATCAGCCAAACTTGGCTGATTCCCCCATCACCAAAACCCCATCATGATACTATCAGAAGTTATATCCGCTATCCGTCCTCTTGAGGTCTTTGGCAAGCCTGCCGGAAAAGAGGTCACCTATCTGCTGACTGACAGCCGTCAGTTAGGCTCGTCGCAGGCACCACTGCCTGCTGAAACGCTGTTCTTTGCGTTGCGTACACCCAAAAACGACGGCGCACGTTATATCCCCGAACTTTACCGGAAAGGCGTGCGCCTGTTCGTTGTCTCTGAGTGCTTTGAGTGCTCTGGGTTCTCCGAGTGTTCCGATGCTATCCTCCTCCGCGTGGATGACAGTCTGGCGGCTCTACAACGATTGGCGGCGTATGTGCGCTCGTCGTACGATATACCCGTCATAGGCATTACCGGCTCCAATGGCAAGACCGTAGTCAAGGAGTGGCTGTACGAACTGCTCAAGGACGACTACCGTATCATCCGTTCGCCCAAGTCCTACAACTCACAGATTGGTGTGCCGCTGTCTGTATGGCAGTTGACAGCCATTAGCCATTGGCCATTGGCCGTTGGTGGTAAAGAGCCAAAAACTAATGGCCAACAGCCAATAGCCATATTTGAAGCCGGCATCTCTCTCCCCGGTGAGATGGAGCGTCTGGAACCCATCATCCGCCCGACGATAGGCGTCATCACGTACATCGGCGAGGAGCATGGCGAGAACTTTGCCAATCTGGAAGCCAAGCGTGCGGAGAAGATGAAGCTCTTCGCCCACTGCAATACGGTCATCGAAGACCCGACGCACCAGAATGTACGCACCTGTGCGGCGGTGATGCGCGCCTTGGGGTATGACGAAGATACAATCTCCCGACGCATTCTCCAGCAGACTCACGAGACCGTCATGCGCGTCAACCTGACTGCCCTGACCGACAATGTCCGTACGTTCCGCAGTATGCTCCGTCCGGATACCAAGCTCACCTGTATGGTCAAGGCGTTTGCCTACGGCGCAGGCAGTGTCGAGGTCAGCCGTGCACTGCAGGAGGCTAAGGTCGCCGATTATCTGGCGGTGGCGGTGGCTGACGAGGGAGTGGAACTCCGCCGTGCAGGTGTCACTCTGCCTATCATCATCATGGATCCTGAGGTGGCGGCAATGAACCTTATCCTGGAGAACAACCTCGAGCCGAACGTCTATTCGTTCGCCTCACTCGAGCAGGTCATCACAGCCGCGCAGGAGCAAGGGCTGGAGAACGTGCCCGTGCATATCAAGATTGACTCAGGCATGCACCGATTGGGCTTTTATTTCGAAGATATGCCTCGTCTGATTGAACGCCTGCAAGGGCAGAATACCGTCCGCGTACGTTCCGTCTTCTCGCATCTGGCAGGTAGCGACGAGCAGCAGTTCGACGCCTTCACCATGCAGCAGATCTGTTACTTCAAGCGTTGTGCCGACACCCTTGAAGCGGGGCTTTCAGGCGAGGCCGGTCTTTCAGCGGAGCGGTCTTTGCTCTTTCAGCCCGAAGGGCGGTCTATAATCAAGCATATATGCAACTCGGCGGGCATCGAGCGTTTTGCGGGGTACCAGTTCGACATGTGCCGCCTCGGTATTGGTATGTACGGTATCTCGTTTGCCGGAAGCAAACTGCGTAATGTCTGCTCGTTACAGACGACCATTCTCTCCGTCAAGACCGTCCGTGCCGGTGAGACCATCGGCTACGGCCGCCACACTACGCTCACCGACGATCGGCAGATTGCCGTTATCCCTATCGGTTATGCCGACGGCTTTGACCGGCGGTTTTCTAATTACGGCGGTGAGGTCATTGTCCGTGGCAGGCGTTGTCCCGTGGTAGGTAATGTCTGCATGGACCAAGCCATGGTTGATGTCACCGGCACCGATGCGCATGTCGGCGACTCTGTGGAGGTCTTTGGCGAACGCCTGCCGCTGCAGGAACTATCCAACCGCTTGGGCACTATCCCCTACGAGGTGCTGACCTCTGTCTCTCGCCGTGTGCAACGCGTCTATTACTACGAGTAATTTTTGATAATTTTGGTAATTGTTGACCAAATGATTCAATGCGATAATCTCCATATTGGCTACGGCAGTCGTGTCGTCCAGCACGACCTGTCGTTCACGCTTGAGACGGGACAACTTGTCGCCTTGCTTGGAGCCAACGGCTGCGGCAAATCAACTCTGCTGCGTACCCTCGCCGGTCTGCAACCGACATTGGGTGGCTCATATAGTCTAACCTCCAACAGCGACAGCGGTCTAATCTCCAACAGCGAGCAAAGCGAGCGGTCTAAACTCATCGCCCTGGTGCTGACCGAACGCCTGAGCGTGGAGAGTGCCACCGTCCGCGATGTGGTGGCTATGGGGCGCTATCCTTATACCTCGTTCCTTGGCACGCTCTCAGCGGCGGACTATCGCATCGTGGATGAAGCCATGCGGCAGGTCGATGTTGCCGAACTCGCCGACACGTTCTACAACGACCACTCCGATGGTGAGAAACAACGTATTCTTATCGCCAAGGCTCTTGCCCAGCAGACGCCGGTCATCCTCCTGGACGAACCCACGGCGCACCTTGACCTGCTTTCGCGAATCAAGACCTTGAACCTGTTGCGCGACATTGCCCATGAACAGGGCAAGACCATCCTTATCTCCACCCACGAGCTCGACCTCGCCCTGCGTACGGCCGATCGCGTGCTGCTCATGTTCCCCAAGAACGAAGGAGTCCTCCTCGCCACACCTTCCGACATCCGCCACACCGACGCCCTCCGCCGCGCCTTCGGTATGGATATTTCTCTGTCGTGTTGATTTTGAACTGCTGTGTTTTGACATGTGCCTGTTCCCTCGGGTGTCATGTCATAGCATGCTATACGAATCAATATGCCATTTTTGACTTTTCTTGTTGTACTGCAGGACGGCGAATGTGTCATGGTATTCATTCTCGATGCGGTGTACTGAGGCGTTACAACCCACTCGCCTTGTTGGTTAATCAATCCCCACTTGCAGTTATTGTCCTGCATGACGCACAGACCGTGATGGTATAGGAACGCAGTCTCCCTGAAATCGTCGTTGTTGAATATCGCAAATTCCTTAGGGAATGCCGCTTCGCCTGTTTCGGTGATGAAGGATAACTTCCCGTTCTTGTAAACCGCTGCAATGCCTTCGCTGAAGTTCCATGCGCGGTCATACTGCACGGGGATGATAATCTTGCCGGTGTTGATATTCAGGTACCCTCGTTTATTGTTCAGTGAGCGGAATACTACCAGACTGTCGCTTGAGTTGGGATCATTCAGGAATATATGCCGCAACTTGGGCGTAGTGAACTTTCCTGTACGACAGTCTTTGAGTCGTTCAACTCCTTTTCTGAACTGCACGCCGTACACAATCACGATGTTTTCCGATACGTGAGGCGGGCAACTATTGTAGGGTACTTCTAATAATCAGTATATTTTCAGTGGGACTGCTCTGATGAGATACCTCTTTCAGAGTTCGCCTTCAGCGGAAGGCATCAGTCGGTGATATTTTTCATCTTATCCACTCATTTGACATATTGTTTTTGGCGTA
>JAFSXJ010000112.1 GCA_017444065.1 Paludibacteraceae bacterium
GAAAGAGTATAACGCGCAAGGTCAACTTGTGCGATAACAGCCAATTGAACACCAGTCGAACACTATTCAAAAACCCTTCAAATGACTACAATCATGAAAAAGTACATACAGCCCCAGACAGTTATTGAGAGATTGGCTAACGCATACGCCGTGTGCCAAAGGATAAGTTCGCCCGGTGGCGTCATCGGAGGCTTCGGCACAGGTGACGGCGGTGGCGGACGCTAATCCGGCTGCCTCTCTCGCGAGCAAGACAAGCCACGAGGGATATACAGCAGGCCTTTCCCGAAGATCCGGAAATTCCAGTAGTTCCGGAAACTCCGGAAGTTCCAAGACCATACAGAGACAAAGAAAAAGACGTAGGCATCAATCTTACGTCTTTTCTTGTTGCATCGGCGGCAGCGTTTTGTTACTATAACGCTATCCGTTCGTGTCGTAAATCTTGTAGTAGTCCTCGACGACGGAGTGCAGGCCGTTGCGTTCGCACTGCTGGAGGATATATCCGAGCACGGCGTCATAGTGGTCGAGCGTGCTCTTCATCGCCTTGCGGCGGTCCTTGTCAAGTGTCTTGCCCCAGAGGATATACTCCGTGCAGGTCTGCGCCACATCGCGCAGGATAGGCTCGGCTTTCTCCGTCTCGCCCATACGCAGGTAGAGCATAGCCATCGATGCGGCGGTGTACTCATACGGCACGTTCGCGCCCGGCAGTTCTTCAAACGCCTTGTCAAGCACAGCCGTAGCGCGCTCATAATCCTTGCGGTTGACGAGCACCTCTGCCAGTTGGGCGAACATCATCCGGTGCGTGCGGCACATACGCAGGGTGTTCTCGTCAAGGTAGATGCCCTCCGCCTTGCAGTTGCCGTACTCGAACTTGTTCATCATGTTGTCGTACATCTCCTCTACAGCCACACGCGGCTGGCCGTTAGGCGAGCGCGTAGGCGTGATGCGGTACGCCATGCCCGTGCACTCGAAGTACGGCTCCAGACCCATGTAGTAGTCCGGACCCACACTCACGGCAAAGTACATCGGCCGCTGCCAGTTGTTCTGCGACAGCATCTCCATAATCATCATCTCCGAGCGGGTGAACCGGCGGGCTTTCTTCATCATGATCTGCGAACCGTCAGGCGCAAGCACATAGAGCTGGTCAGACGGCAGGTAGTTTTCACCCTCGCGGTTCTTGGTCTTCGGGTCATCCGAACGCAGGAACTGGAAGGCTTTGCCCACCTCCAGCGGCTGACCGAGACGGTTGTCCGTCCAGACAACCTCGTTCGTGCCAGGCATGAAGTCCTTGTACTCCCAGGATATAGGCAGTGCAGGCGACTCGTAGTACGGGCGTTTCATCTGCGATATATACCAGTCGGTCTGCAAGTACGACAGGTTGCACACGCGCAGGTCGGTGCCTACGCCTTCAACCTCCTGGTTGTACCACAAGGGGAAGGTGTCGTTGTCGCCGTTGGAGAAGATGATGCCCTCTTTCTGGCAGGACTTGAGGTAGTTGGCACCGAAGTCGCGGCATACGTAACGCTGCGAACGGTCGTGGTCGTCCCAGTTCTGCTGCGCCATGAGGGCAGGCACGCCAAGCGTAACAACCGTCACGACCAAGGCTGCCAGCGTCCTGCCTCCTTCGGACTTGAGCGACTGCGAGAGGCTGTCAATCAGCGCCAGCACGCCGAAGCCTATCCAGATACAGAACGCATAGAACGATCCCGCGTACGCGTAATCGCGCTCGCGCGGTTGATAAGGTGTCTGGTTCAGATAGACGACAATAGCCAGTCCCGTGAGCAGGAACAGCAGCGCGGTGATAGTGAACGAGCGCAGACCGACATAGTCCTTTAGGGTCTTCACGATACCGTTGGACTTAACCTGCCGCAGGTCGGTCTTCGTGGCTTGCCATACCAGACCTATCAGACCGAGCAGCAACGGCAGCATATAATAGACATTGTGTCCCTTGTTCTCCTTCAGTTCGGTGGGCAGCATGTCCTGGTCGCCGAGCATAGCATTGTCGATGGCGTGGAAGCCGGTGATCCAGTTGCCTTTGTGTATCTCACCGTAGCTCTGCAGGTCATTCTGCCGGCCGGAGAAGTTCCACATGAAGTACCGCCAGTACATGAAGTTCACCTGATAGCGGAAGAAGAACCTGAGGTTCTCACCGAAGGTGGGCACGTACTCGGTCTTTTGCTGGCCGCAATAATCGTAACGCACCTTGCGTCCCTTGATATCCGCCCATTCCTTATATGCATTGATATGCGAGCCTTGCGCCGACCACATACGCGGGAAGACCATCATGAACTCGTCCATATACTTGTACGAGGATTTGTAGCCCGTGATGGCGTAATGGTCCTTCTCACCCTCCACACGCGGTGCAGGCGCGTACTGCGCATGCCCCTGCTTCTCGATAGGAATGCACATGTTCCCCTGAATACGCAGTTGGACAGGCGCGTTATAGGTCTGTCCGTACAGCAGCGGCGTATCGCCGTACTGCTCACGGTTGAGGTAATACTTGAGCGAGAAGACGTTGTCCGGGCTGTTCTGGTCCATCGGCGTATCGGCATTCGAACGGATGACCAGGGCTGCGTAACTGCTGTAGCCGATGATGATGACGGCAATAGCCAACGCCGTTGTGTTCAACAGACGCGGAGATACAAGGTCTTTCTTCCAGAACAGCAAGCCTGCTACTGCAGCTATAATCAGCACACCAATCACTGCACTTTCCCTGAGGAACGGTGTTCCCGCCAGTGTGAAGGCGCACAGGAAAGCGATGATTTCCTGCGTACCGACCTTCTCTGCCCTGCCGGTGCTGACCACTGCCCATACAAGCGCAGCGCCAAGCAGCACCAGATAGACCGCCAGACCGCTATTGAACGGCAATCCCATGCCGTTGACGAACGCCAACTCAAACCATCCGGCTATAGTCGGCACACCCGGGATGATGCCATACAGCACGAACGCCAGGATTGCCACCGACGAGAGGAATGCCAGTATCACACCACCCCACGAGAACTCGTAACGGCGGAAGTAATACACCAGCACAATCGCCGGAATGGTCAGCAGGTTCAGCAGGTGAACGCCTATACTCAAGCCCATCAGATAGGCGATGAGTATGAGCCACTTGTCGGAGCCTTCCTCGTCGGCGTGATCGTACCACTTCAGGATGAGCCAGAACACCACGGCGGTGAATAGCGATGAGGACGCATAGACCTCACCCTCCACGGCGGAGAACCAGAACGTGTCGCTGAACGTATAAGCCAGCGCACCTACCGCACCTGCACCCAGCAGCGCGATGATATGTGCCACGCTGTCCGGCGCAACAAGTTTCTTCGCCAAGGCGGTAATTGTCCAGAACAGGAACAGGATAGTGAATGCCGAAGCCAGTGCCGACAAAGCATTGACGCACATCGCTACATGTGACGCATCGCTCGCAAACAGCGAGAAGAAGTGTCCCATCAGCATGAAGAACGGTGCTCCGGGAGGGTGTCCCACATCAAGCTTGTCAGCCGAGGAGATGAACTCCCCGCAATCCCAAAAAGAGGCAGTTGGTTCTATCGTCAGCAGATACGTGACTGCCGCTATGGCAAACACCACCCAGCCGACAATCATGTTCCACAACTTGAATTTTTTCTCCATATATATCTTTACATTATACATAATTGGGGTCCCCGACGGACGCTAACAGCGCAAGCATAGTGCGTCCGGTGGGGAGAAGCCGAGGCACGCGTCGCCTTTATGCCACAATGTGGCATCCGATGCGACCGCGTTGCCGAAGGCTCAAATTACTCCGCTAAAGCCCATGAATGCCATGGCGAGGATGCCGGCGGTGATAAGGGCGATAGGTGTGCCCTCCATTGCTTTCGGCACATCATTGCGGCGAAGCTGCTCACGCAGACCGGCGAACAGCACCAGCGCGATAGCAAAGCCAAGCGCCGTAGCCAATGCGAACAGCGTGCCCGTCAGGAGGTTGTGGTCCAGACCTTCGGGCAGCTTGTTTGTGCCGTTAGCCACGAGGATAGCCACACCCAGGATGCAGCAGTTCGTTGTAATCAGCGGCAGGAACACACCTAATGCCTGATACAGCGACGGGGAAATCTTCTTCAGGATGATTTCAATCATCTGCACCAGCGTCGCGATGACGAGGATGAACAGGATTGTCTGCAGGAAGCCCAGACCGAACGCGTCGAGCAGCATCTGCAGCAGATAGGTCACAATCGTCGCCAGCACGAGCACGAACGTCACAGCTGCGCCCATTCCCAGCGCCGTGTCAATCTTCTTACTTACGCCCAGGAACGGACATATTCCAAGGAACTGGCTCAATACGATATTATTAACGAATATCGCAGAGATAAATATCAAGAAATATAACATAGTCTTTAATCTTTTAGCAGCCAAACTTGGCTGCGGTCTTTATTCTTTCAGCGTTAGCGGTCTTATTTCTTCACGTACTTTTGGAACAAGCCCATCAGCAGTCCCAGCACGATGAACGCACCCGGAGCAAGCACAAACAGCAGCATACCGTAGTTGTCAGGATAGACGTTCAGTCCGAAGCATGTACCGGTGCCTAACAGCTCGCGGATGATACCGATAACCGTCAGCGACAACGTGAAGCCCAAGCCCATGCCTATGCCGTCCAATGCCGACAGACCGACGCTGTTCTTCGCAGCGAAAGCCTCAGCACGGCCGAGCACGATACAGTTAACCACAATCAGCGGAATGAACAGACCTAACACATCATAGATGGCAGGAAGGTAAGCCTTCATCAGCATCTCTACGATGGTCACGAAGGTTGCGATGACCACGATGAACGCAGGAATACGCACCTTGTCAGGGATGAGGTTCTTCAGCAGCGAGATTACAACATTCGAGCAAACAAGCACGAACAGCGTCGCAAGACCCATCGACATGCCGTTGATGGCAGAGGTCGTCGTGGCGAGCGTCGGACACATACCCAGCACCAGGGCGAACGTAGGGTTCTCCTTGAAGATGCCGTTCAGTAATGTTTTCGTTGAATTATTCATAGTGCCTTGATTAATCTTGTGAAACAAAATCGTTAGTTACCTGCTGCTCGGCATCGGAGCTGACGGTCTCCACCTGCTCCGGAGTAGCAAATTGTTGCTGGCTGGCTCCCGTCATGGCGTCGCCGCCGTTCAGTGCCGCATATGCAGCATTGACGGCACTGAGGAACGCACGCGAGGAGATAGTTGCCGCTGTGATGGCATCTACATCGCCACCGTCCTTGCTTACGGTCATCTGACCTGTAGCCTGACGGCCGAGGATGTTCTGCCCGGGTTTGGCTTCGTTCTTGAACCACTCCACGATGTGTGTGCCCAAGCCCGGAGTCTCCTGTTGCTCGAGTATGGCATAATTCACGATGCGGTTGTCGGCATCGAAGCCTACCATCAGTTTGATCTTTCCGCCGAAACCGTTGGTCACGGTCTGAACGGCTGCGCCCACGAACTGCTCGTTCGCATCGTATGCACGATAGATGGTCTGTTCGCCTACCTGCTCCGCATCAGCGATGCGGGCGTGCTCGGGCAGAACGGCTGAGATAGCAGCTTGCTGCTGCTGCTCCTTCTGGGCATTGATGGTTGCTTCCGTCAGCATGTTCACACCTGCCAGCGCTGCGGCGGCTACGATAGTGATGCATGTCAGCGAAAGCATCATATTCTTGAGTGTACTTTCTAACTTCTTCATTTTCTTAATTGTTTATTCATTCTTTTTTGGGGTCCCCGACGCAACAGAAGTTGCGGTGGGGAGAGCGTAGGCAATAGTGCGCTTTATGTCGCCAAGCGACATCCGTAAGCACTATTTGCCGCCCGCGACACCAAAACGTTTAGGCGTCAAGCGATTGAGCAAAGGCACACAGCCGTTCATAATCAAAATGGCGAACGACATACCTTCCGGATATGCGCCCCACGTACGGATTACGACCACGATGATACCGATGCCGATACCGAAGATAATCTTGCCCCACGCTGTCATCGGGCTGGTCACATAGTCCGTTGCCATAAAGATGGCACCGAGCATCACGCCACCGGTCAGCAGGTGGGTCAGCGGACCAGAACCGATGCCGCAGGCACTCAGGATACCCGTGAACACGGCTATCGTACCGAGGATGGATACGGGTATATGCCAACTGATTACGCGCGTACATATAAGGAATATTCCGCCTATGAGCAGTGCCAAGGCGCTTATCTCACCCAGCGAGCCGCCCATAATCTTGTCGGGCACGCAGCTGAGGAACGAATCGACAAAACTGTCGAGCTCGAACTGCTTGTGCTCCAGCACCGCGTGCTTCATGTACGACAGCGGCGTCGCGGCCGTCTCCGCGTCCACGTAACGCGTGGCAAAACCTTTAGCCACTGGCCAGGTCGTCATCGCTGCGGGGAAAGAAATCAGCAGGAACACGCGTCCCACCAATGCGGGGTTGAACACGTTCTGACCGATGCCGCCGAACACCATCTTGCCTATTCCGATGGCGAAGACGGCGCCGAGAACTACCATCCACCACGGGAGGTTACTCGGCAGGTTGAACGCTAACAGCAGACCGGTCAACACGGCACTAAGGTCGCACAACGACGGCTGTTGCTTGAGCATGAATTTTGATATGCACCACTCCGCCAGCACGCACGAGGCTATACTGATGCAGGTGGTGATGAGTGCACTCCAGCCGAACGCTATCAGGCTGACGGCGAATGCCGGCACCAGCGCCACTATGACCAGAAGCATGTTTTTCTGCACACTGTCTCCGCTATGTACGTGCGGAGCGGCAGATGTCATTAATTGAGCCATATTCTAATAGTCTTTAATTCTGTTTATTTCTTAGCCGCAGCAGCTGCAGCACGTTCGCGGAGTATCGAGCCTACCTTGCCTTTGCCGGCACGGATGCCATCAAGCAGCGGACGGTGAGCCGGGCAGGTGAACACGCACGAGCCGCAGTCGATGCAGTCCATCACGCGGTGTTTCTCCATCTCCTCCCACTCTTCGCCTTTGGCGAGGCTGGACAGCAGGTAGGGTTCCAGTCCCATCGGGCAGGCTTCGAGGCACTTGGCGCAACGGATGCACGGGGACGGCGTCGGACGGTAGCACTCGTTCTCCGGCATGAACAGGAGCGCGCTCATGCGTTTGTTGGCTGGCATCGTCTCGATATTCGACATACTGCGGCCCATCATCGGACCGCCGGCTATCACTTCGCCTGTGCCTGCGGGCAGACCGCCGGCGAGCTCAACAAGCTGCGATGTCGGTGTACCGAAGCGTACGAGGTAGTTCCCCGGATTCTTCACGTTCTTGCCGGTGATGGTCATCACCCTTGATATCAGCGGTTTGTTCTTCTGCACAGCCTCGTAGATGGCGAACAGTGTTGCCACGTTGTCAACCACCGCACCTGTCTCGATAGGCAGCGCACCCGAAGGCACCTGACGACCGATGCAGGCGTCAATCAGCTGCTTCTCACCGCCTTGCGGATACTTCACTTTCAGTGCGCGCACCTCGATGCCAAGCACCTTCGACGCCAGACTCTTCATGTGCTCGATGGCATCGGGTTTGTTCGCCTCGATACCAATGATGGCACGTGTCACGCCCAGCGCTTTCATCACGATGCGGATGCCGATGATGATCTCCTCGCCATGCTCAAGCATCAACTGGTGGTCGTTGGTCAGGTACGGCTCACACTCCACGCCGTTCACTATCAGCACTTCGGCTTTCTTACCTGGAGGAGGCATCAGCTTCACGTGTGTCGGAAAGCAGGCGCCACCCAGACCTACGATGCCGGCGTCCTGAATCTTCTGGATAATCTCTTTCGGTTCGAGCGCGCACTCGTGAAGAAGTGTCTTTGTGCGGTCGATGCTCGGCAGCCACTCGTCACCTTCCACATCGATGAAGATGGCGGGCGCAGGCACGCCCTGACCGTCCAATACGTTGTCAATCTTCACAACCTTGCCGCTTACCGACGAATGAACGGGAGCACTCACAAAGCCTCCGGACTTGGCAAGCAGAGTACCTACCTGAACCTTGTCGCCTACTGCCACCACGGGTTGAGCCGGAGCGCCGATGTGCTGCGACAGCAGAATCACTGCCTGCTCGGGCAGCGGAGCCTCTACGATGGCCTTGTGCGCAGAGTACGACTTGTTGTCATGCGGATGAACTCCGCCGATACTGAATGTATTCTTCATAATCTGTAATTCGTAATTCGTAATCTTTAATTCGTAATTTTTAATTCGTAATTCGTAATCACGCCAAATGCGCCAGCAGATTGGGGAATGCAGCCCGTGGTGTCGGCAGAGCTTTGATTGCTTCAGCGCACTTCGGGTCGCTCACCAGCACATCAGGCGCACCCAGTGCCACGGCACGCTGAGGCGTGAACGCTCCGGCTGATGCTGCTTCTTTCGGAGCCTCTGACTCTGCGGCAGGAACGAGGATGGCTGCTACCTGCTCCATCACGCTGTCACCGCCTACTGGACAGCTCAGACCTTGTATCGACTCGGCTTTCACGCAAGCCTCAGCGAGGGCACGACAGCCGGCAAATCCGCAGCCGCCGCAGTTTGCGCCCGGCAACACGGCTTGTACCAGATCGATGCGAGGGTCTTCCTCCACCGCAAACTGACGAGCAACCACATACAACAGGATGGATGCTATCAGTCCTGTCAGTCCTAATACGAGTAGTGATAATAGTATTGACATAACATTTACAATTTGTTCATTTATGATTGTCATTTATTTGGTCATCGAATCATCTAATCATTTTTACCATATCATATGGCTAAATTGCCAAATGAGACAATAAATGGTAAATGGTACATGACCAAATGGTAAATGGATTTATTCCACATAGAACGTGAACTTCCGTTGCAGCTTGTCGCGGAACAGCCGCAGCACGACATAGTATATCGCCACGCTCACGAGCGCGCCTGTCCCCGCTTTCGCTTCGCTCCAGCCCAACTTGCCCAGACCTGCCACGGCAGCCACAAGCAGAACGAACGGGATGATGTACGCCAACAGCACTGCCAGCCAGCCGAGTTCTTCACGAACCGCCACAGCCACCTCATCGCCCACAGCCACAGGCCGCGTCAATCGAGCCTCAATACGTTTCTCGCGGCTCTCGCTCGCCATGCACATCTTTGCCGCATGACACGCCGCACACGCACTCGTTTGCGCGATGCGAACCGTCGCCATGGCGCCGTCAACACGCTCTACTATACCCTTATGTCGGATGGCATTTTCCATAAGCCTACAAAATGCGACTGCAAATATACGAAAAATTTTTGACATTTGCAAATAAAATACGGAAAATTTTACATTTATTGTCATATTATTTGCATAAATGCAATTATTTTGTATCTTTGCAGTCGCAAAGGTTTTATACCGACAACCTCTGCCGCAGGGGCAAATGCGACCGTCAGCAGCCCAAGACGCAAAACAGGGTGACATAATAAAGGCGTTTATTGACGCTGTTTGCGACATCTTGAAATCTTCGCAACATTTCATTCAGAATAAACGCCGGACAGCAACAATGAATGTCCTCGTGGATATGTTTAAGTGGCTGATTTCGGCGCCCCGTCTCACCACGTAGAGCTTTTCTTTGTTCATTTCCCCGAATTGTATTCGGCCACCCTACACCCCGGGTAGGCGCAAAGTAGGGCTAAAGAGGAACCCTTACCATAGGATAACCGTAGCATACCCATAGGATAACCGTAGGATAACGCCCTCAAAAATCGTAAAGTTGGCATTTTTCATGCTTATACTATATAATACTTAAGTATTATATACTTTTTGTTCCAAAATCCGCCTAAAAACATGACATTTCAAAGAATTGGAAACCACACTTTGCTATCTTCAAGAATTTGCCGGAAATGTCCCGCAAAATTTGCATTTCTCAAAATATTTTCGTACCTTTGTAGGCTTTTTATGCGCTATATCACATGCACAGCACACGCATACATACCTCATTCAGGCAGGCAGCGATGGTCATCGTGGCTGTTGCCTCGTTGCTGCTGACGGGGTGCGGGGAGTATCAGAAACTGCTCAAGTCGAAAGACCCTGACGAGAAGTATCAGGCAGCGCTCCGCTACTTCAACGACCGGCAGTACGTTCGTGCGCAGACGCTTCTCGACGACGTGGTCGTCTATTACAAAGGTACGGAGCGCAGCGAGGATGTAGTGTGCTACCTGGCGCGATGCTACATGGGCAACAAGGATTATGCCACCGCGGCGGAGTACTACGAGGCATATGCCCGCAACTACCCGAAGGGCAAGTACATCGTCGAGGCGCGCTATCAGATCGGGCACTGCTACTACATGGACGCACCGGACGCCCGTCTCGACCAGGACATTACGAAGAAAGCCATCAAATGGCTGACAGAGTTCGTGGAACTGTTCCCCGAGAGCCCGTACGCACAGGACGCCTACCAGCAGATTGAAGAGATGAACGACCGCCTGGCGCTGAAAGAGTTCTACAGCGCACAACTGTACTACAACCTCGGCACATACCTCGGCAACAACTATCTGTCCGCGGAAATCGTGGCGAAGAACGCCATCAAGCACTATCCTGGCAACAGTTACACCGAGGAACTGAGCTGGATCATCCTGCAGGCGAAGTACCAGCAGATGATTAACTCGTTTGAGGAGAAGAAAGGCGACCGCGCACGTGCCACCGAGGACGAGTACTACAACTTTATCACGGACTTTCCTGCCTCGAAGCACCGCCAGGCTGCCGACAAGATAAAGAAAGACGTGGACAAGCTCCTCCGTTGACAATATGGCAAAATGACAAAATAGTAAATGAACAAATAGTAAATGATATGATTACACCAACATTTAACTTGGATTACAAGAAAAGCAAAGCCCCGAAAACCACCATCACCCGCGACATGAACGAACTGACCAGCAAGGTGGGCAACGTTTACGAGGCTGTGGCTATCATCAGCAAACGTGCCAACCAGATCAGTTCGTCGCTGAAGAAGGAACTGGACGCCAAACTCCAGGACTTCAGCGTGGACCGCGGCGACATCGAGGAGACCTTCGAGAACAAGGAGCAGATTGAAATCTCACGTTCGTACGAGGTGCTGCCCAAGCCGACGCTCATCGCTACGCAGGAACTCATTGACAACCAGATTGTCTGCAACAACGGCAGTCGTGACGACATGCTTAGATAGCCGTTGGCTGTTAGCCATTAGCTAAGAGCAAAAAGCAAAATGCCAATGGAAGGCAAACACATCGTAGTTGGTATAGGTTCGGGAATTGCGGCATACAAGATTCCCGAACTTATTCGTCTGCTACGCAAACGCGGAGCAGAGGTGAAGGTCACTACCACCAGGCACGCCTTGGAGTTTGTGACCGATCTCACGTTGCAGACCCTGAGCGGTCACAAGGTGTATAGCGATGTGTTCGCCGCCATCAACGACCATTCGACAGAGCATATCTCCCTGCCCGACTGGGCGGACGCGATGATTGTTGCTCCCGCCACGCATGATGTCATCTGCAAGATGGCTGCCGGCATAGCCGACGACGCCCTGACCACCACACTCGCCGCCATGCGAAAGCCCGTGGTCATCGCACCGGCGATGAATGACAAGATGTACGCCGGCGAAGCCTTGCAGGAGGCACTTGCCACTCTCGCCTCACGGCAAAATGTCGAGGTACTTGACTGCGCTGAAGGATTTCTTGCTTGCGGCACGAACGGCCGCGGACGAATGCAGGAACCCGAAACCCTGCTCGAGGCGGTTGAAGCCGCCCTCACACCGAAAGACTGGCTCGGCAGGCGCGTGCTTGTCACCGCCGGCCCGACGCACGAAGCGATTGACCCTGTACGGTACATCAGCAACCACTCGTCCGGCAAGATGGGCATCGCTCTGGCGCAAGCCCTGCTGCGTCACGGCGCAGACGTGATGCTTGTCATGGGGCCGACAGCCGAGCAGTGGACACCGCCCGTCTATCACCCCGCCATGCAGGGCGTAGGCTCGCTCCGCCGCATGGATGTTGTATCGGCGCAAGAGATGTACGAAGCAGCTACCGCCGCATGGAAAGAGGCCGACACTGCCATCCTCGCCGCTGCCGTCGCCGACATGACGCCTGCAACAGTAGCGGACCATAAGATGAAGAAAGGTCAGGACCTGACGGACACTATCGCCCTACGAGAGTCACCGGACATTGCACGTTTTATGGGCGTGGACAAACGTGCTGACCAGTGCCTCGTAGGGTTTGCCCTTGAGACTGACAACGAACAGCAGAACGCACTCAAGAAACTCGAAGCCAAGCACCTGGACTTCATCGTCATGAACTCCCTTCGCGAGCAAGGAGCAGGCTTCGGCACAGACACGAACAGTGTGACAATCTACACAAAAGAAGGCGAGAGCCATCGTCTGCCTCTCGCCTCCAAATCCGACATCGCGGAAGGAATCCTGTCAGCCATACATGGCTGACTATCAATCCTTGCCCATCAGGCGGTCCAATAGGCCGCGTTTCTTCTCCGGCTCAGCGGCCTCAGCCTCTGCGGGCTTTGCCTCCTCTGCCGACTCAGTCTCCTCAGGCGTCCATTCGCGGCGAGCCTCAATCTCACCTACCTGACCTTTCACATAAGCAATCACATCTTCCAGACCTTCGCTGAAGTGCGCGAAATCCTCCTTGTACAGGAACAGCTTGTGCTTCTCGAACTGCGGGGCTTCTTCACCCATCACTCGCTTCTTACTCTCCGTGATGCACAGGTAATAATCACCGGTACGGTCTTTCTTCACGTCCAAGTAATAGATTCGTTTACCTGCCTTCACCGAACGGGAATACACGATTTCCGACTCCCGTCTTTCATCAAACTTACGATTTTCCATCTCAATCTTCGGGCATAAGCCCCTCAATTAAATTACACATTCCGGACGTCTGCCGCCCGAAGCATGGTTACGCATCAAACGAAACCGACTGCAAAAATACAAAATATTTTCGACATTTGCAAACAAAAGTGCATGAAGAGTGTTTTTTTTCTGAATATATTTGCATTTATGCAAAATATTTTGTACCTTTGTATGTTTTTTATATTGAAAAGTAAAATGATTAATCGAACCCTTATACGTATCAAGGTGGTGCAAACCTTGTTCGGGTACTACCAGAATGAGGATTCCATGCCGATGGAAGCCCGCAAGCAACTCATCCGCAGTTTTGCTGACACGTATGACCTGTACATGCTTCTGCTGGATTTCGCCAGTGCGCTTACCTCGTATGCCGACGAGCAGTTGCAGGAGCGCATCGCCCGTTCGCAGGCTACCCACACGTCATTCACACCGAACCGGCGTTTCATCAAAAACCGCTTTGCCGAGCAACTGTTCAACAACCAGCGTCTACGCCACGAACTGCTGGAGCGCCACCTGTCGTGGGAGGCAGGCATGTCAGCCGTGAAAGCAGTCTATCTCAGTCTGGTGCAAACGCCTTGGTACAAGGAATATATGGAGCAGGCGGAATGTACGTACGAGGACGACAAACGCATCTGGCGGAAGATTTACACGGAGCTGCTGCCGGGCAACGAAGCCATGCTTGCCGCTCTGGAGGAGATGGAGCTGGCGCTTGACCATTTCACTTGGGTAACCGACATGGATTTCGTACTCTCGTACGTGGTGAAGTCCGTTCGCAAGTTCCGCGAAGAAGAAGGCGTCGAGCAGTCCCTGCTTGAAATGTTCGACTCGGAAGACGACCTTGCATTCGCCACTTCGCTCCTGCAGAACACCATTGAGCATCGCGCAGAGTACGACACGCTGATTGACGCCCACCTCAAGAACTGGGATCCGCAGCGCGTGGCATGCATGGACCGCATCATTCTGCTCGTGGCACTCGCGGAGATTATGAACTATCCCGAAATAGCCTTGCAGATTTCGCTCAACGAGTATATCGAGATTGCCAAGGAGTATTCAGGCGACAAGAACTACTTCTTCATCAACGGAATCCTTGACGGCATAATCCGCCAGCTCAGGCGTGAGGACAAACTGCTCAAAGCCATGGCACTCGAAGAGTGATTTCAAGATTTGAATATTAACAATTAACACTTTATACACATGTTAGCAAACATCTTACTTTTAATGCAGAACGGCACAGCAAGTGCCGCCCCGAGTGCAGACGGCGCACAGGCCGGAAGCCAGTGGTCGTTCTGGATCATGATGATCCTCATCTTCGTAGTGTTCTACTTCTTCATGATTCGTCCGCAGACGAAGAAGCAGAAGGAGCTCCAGAAGCAACGCGAAGAGATGAAGAAGGGCGACAAGGTCGTTACCGCCGGTGGTATCTACGGCGAAATCAAGGAAGTGAAGGAGACTTATTTCCTTATCACGGTTGACAAGGATGTCGTTATCCGCGTGGACAAAAATAGTGTTTACGCTTCTGCCGAAGACGCACAGCCGGCACAACGCAGTTGAGGTTTGGGAAGTTAAGAACTGACAGACGTGAATGACTTACTCCGCCGTTGGTGGCGTGCGATGAAGAGGTTTCTGCACAGCAGGGATGCGTTGGTGTACCTGTTGTTCGTGTTGTTGGCTACCGTCATGTGGTTCACCAATGCGTTCAGCACGCGCCGCGAGATCAGCGTCAGCATGCCCGTGACTTATGCGCACATACCTGACGATTACATCTTCAGCACTCCGCCGCCAGAGCGTGTGCGCGTCAATATCGAGGACGAAGGTATCGACCTTTTCAACAGCCGCAAGCGGCACTACGAACTGACCATCGACCTCACGGATTATATCCATGGCGAAGAAGGCTCGTTCACTGTCCCGATGGACGAGGTGCGTCAGGTCATAGTACAGCAGCTTGCCGGCGACGCGGCTCTGATGGCATTTGCGCCGGAGGCACTTTCCGGCACGTACTCGCGTCAGCACGAGAAGATTGTGCCCATCGTATATACCGGTCAGGTCAAACCTGCCGCCCAGCACCAGTTGTGCGGAGAGGTTGAACTGACACCGAGCATGGCACATCTGTACGGCACCGAGCAGGACCTGGCAGTCATCGACCATGTGGAGACTACCCTGACGGACTACGAAGGTGTGCAAGACACATTCACAACACGCCTGCCGCTCATCGCACCGAAAGGACTGCGCATCGTACCGGACAGCGTCGGCATGTCGGTCGTAGCGGAACAGTTCACCGAACGGGCGATGCAACTTGTCATATGTGCCCCGGACCTTAACGACCAAGGCCAGGTCATTCATCTGTTCCCGAGCCAAGTGACCGCCACCTTCCGCGTAGGCACTACATGGTTCAACAAGGTCAACGAAAGCGATCTGGAAGCATTCGTCGATATGCCGCAGGCAGGCACAGACCATCTGCTGGTACGAGTGGAGTGCCACAACCCGCATATCACACATATACGCATTAAACCAGAAGAAGTAGAATATTTAATCGAACATTATGATACCCATTCAGATGGTGGACCTTCAGCGCCAGTACCGGAAGATTAAGCCGGAGATGGACGCTGCCATCCAAGCCGTTATTGACAGTGCCGCATTTGTCAAAGGTGCGCAGGTCGAGCAGTTCGCCCGACATCTGGAATCCTACACGGGTGCCAGGCATGTCATTCCTGTTGCCAACGGCACCGAAGCACTGCAGATTGCCCTGATGGCACTTGGCCTGAAGCATGGCGACGAGGTCATCACACCCACATTCACGTTCATCGCCACAGCCGAGGTCGTTGCCTTGCTGGGCTTGACACCCGTGGTGGTTGATGTTGACTGGGGCACGATGAACATGTCTGTCGATGCAGTTCGCAAAGCGATTACGCCCAAGACAAGAGCCATCGTTCCCGTGCATCTGTTCGGACAATGTGCGGACATCGAGCCGCTACTGGACCTCGCGCGCGAACATAATTTATATATAGTTGAGGACACAGCTCAGGCTATCGGTGCGCGTTACACGTTCAGCGACGGCCACACGGCACAAGCCGGAACGATGGGCGACATAGGTTGCACCAGTTTCTTCCCGTCAAAGAACCTCGGCTGCTACGGTGACGGTGGTGCGCTGTTCACCGACGATGACGAACTTGCGCAGAAGATTCGCATCATTGCCAACCACGGCATGACAATTCGTTACCACCACGACCTGATTGGCGTCAACTCGCGTCTGGACACCATCCAAGCCGCCGTGCTGGACACCAAACTTCCGCATCTGAACGAGTATATCGCAGCACGTCAGCGTGCAGCAGACTACTACGACCGCGCATTTGCCGGATGCGACAGGATACTGGTTCCCGAGCGCAGCCAGCACAGCACGCACGTGTTCCACCAATACACATTGCGCATCGTCGGTGCCGACCGAGACGCTCTGCGTGAAGCACTGACCAAGGCAGGCGTGCCGGCTATGATATACTACCCCATTCCGCTGCATCTGCAGAAGGCATATCAGGATCCGCGATACAAACAGGGCGACTTCCCTGTAGCCGAACGGCTCGCGGCATGCGTGCTGTCACTGCCGATGCACACCGAACTTGACGACGAGCAACTGGCATTCATCACCAAGCAGGTACTAAACTTCGTAAACAAGTAAAATAATGGCTCTATCCTTAGCGCAGAAACAGATATTACAAACCAAACTCAGCCCCCAGCAGATACAGATTGTACGTATGCTGGAGATACCCGGCGTAGAGTTGCAGCGTCGTATCAACGAAGAGCTGCAGGAGAATCCGGCACTGGACGAGGGCAAAGATCCCGAGCAACTGCGCGAGGAGAGCGAGCAGAAGCGTAGTGAGGATTACGACGGCGAGGATTATCCGGAGACAGACAACCAACAGGACGACTATAACGACGGCAATCCTGAGGAGTTATATCCGGGCGAGGACATCAACGACAGTGCTAACTACGACAACGACGATGCCTACGATAATCCATTGGACAATCCCGACTTCAACTACGACGATTACGTCATTGACGACGAGACGCCGGACTACAAGACCCGCATAACAAACTACTCTGACCCGCAGGAAACGATGGACAGCACGTTCACCGGTTCGCCCTCGTTGGTAGAGCACCTCAAGTCACAGGTCTATTTGACCAAGATGACCAAGCCCGAACGTCACATCGCCAAGTTCGTGGTGGGCAACATCGACGAGGACGGCTATCTGCGCCGTACCGCCGAGGAGTTGGAAGACGACCTTGCTTTCCGCGAGTCACTCATCGTGCCGCACGAGGAGATGGTGGATATCATCAACCAGATCAAACAGTTTGATCCTGCAGGCGTCGGTGCGTACGACCTGAAGGAGTGTCTGCTCATCCAACTACGGCAACGCGAGTCAACACCTGCCAACCAACGCGCCATACAGATTCTCACTGAGCATTTTGAGGCATTCAGCCGAAGGCACTTCGAACGGATACGTTCACGGTACAACCTGACCGAAGATGAGATGCACGATGTCATCAGCGAGATTGAGCATCTCAATCCCACACCCGGAGCCAACTGGTCCGGTACAAGTTACGACACCCACGGGGCAACCATCATTCCGGATTTCCTCGTCGAGAACCGCGACGGCGAACTGGTGATGCAACTGCTTGATGGCGAGATTCCCGACCTGCACGTCAGCACCGATTATCAGCAGATGATGAAGGATTATGCCGGTCGCCGGCACAACCTCACTGAGGCGGAGAAAGAGACTGTGCAGTTCGTCAAGTCGAAGATTGACAGTGCGAAGTGGTTCATCGACGCCATCAAGCAGCGCAACGAAACGCTCACCCGCACCATGCTCGCCATCATCGAGGCACAACGTGACTTCTTCTACGAAGGCGATGACAGTGCTCTCAAACCGATGATTCTTCAGGACATCGCCACCAAGACCGGATACGACGTATCAACCATCTCGCGCGTGAGCAACTCCAAGTACGTGCAGACGGAGTTCGGCGTCTATCCGCTCAAGCACTTCTTCTCCGAAGGAATGCCTAACGTCGAAGGCGACGAGGTATCTACTCGCGAGATCAAACAGGTGCTGCGCGAGATAATTGACCGTGAAGACAAATCGCACCCGATGAACGATGACGAACTGGTGCAGGCGATGAAGGCGGCAGGCTATCCAATAGCACGACGCACTGTCAGCAAGTACCGCCAGCAATTGGGCAAGACCATTGCGCGATTGCGCAAACAGATGTGATAATAGGTGAGAGGTTAGAGGTTAAAGGTTAGAGTTGTGAACAATACATTGTTTTATATATCTCGCACGATTTCGGCTGTATTGTACCCGATGTTTGTCCCTACGTACGGCATGCTGATATACTTCCTGTCGCTACGTTCGTTCATTGAGTACCCCACACCACTAATTTGGATAGGCATGATCGGCACGCTGCTATTCACCTGTCTGCTGCCGTTATCCGTTATTCTGGTGATGATACACCGCGGCAACCTCACCGACATCTATATCCGCAATCCTAAACAGCGCACAATGCCATACGTCTATTCTACCGTCTGCTACGGTTTCTGGGCGTACTTCTGCTCGCAGGTGATGCATCTGCCGCGGTTCATTGTGCTAACGGCCATCGGCGCAACGGTTGTGCTGCTGCTCGTACTGTTCATCAATCGCACCTGGAAGATTAGCGCGCACCTGACAGCATTGGGCGGGCTGTTCGGCGCGATGATGAGTTTCAGTCTGGCTACAGGCGTGAGTGCCACATGGGCGCTTATCGGTTGTTCGGCGGCAGCCTTGCTTTTGATGTTCGCACGCGTGTACGACGAGTCACACACGCCGCTGCAGGTCGTTTGCGGATACCTGTTAGGTACGTTGTCCACGTTCCTGCCCAACCTCGTTGCAGAAAGCATTTGATACGTTGAAGAAAGCCCGCACATATCGTTTGCTTCGCAGCCTGCTTTTGGCAGGGGCATTGCTGTTGCCTGCCCTGTCGTCCGCCCAGCGTCTGCTGACCGACGAAGCACGCATCTTCCTTGTCACCTGCAGTCCCGGGCAGGCTCTGTACGAACGTTACGGGCACACCGCACTGATGGTCATCGACAGCGACCTGGGTATATCAGAAGTATACAACTATGGCATCTTCGACTTCAGTACGGAGCATTTCTATTGGCGGTTCGTGCGCGGCGAGACGTTCTATCAGTTGGGCAAGGAAGATGCCCGATGGTTCATTGACAGTTACACGTAC
This sequence comes from Paludibacteraceae bacterium, assembly GCA_017444065.1. Lineage (GTDB taxonomy): Bacteria > Bacteroidota > Bacteroidia > Bacteroidales > Paludibacteraceae > Colicola. The sequence continues at coordinate 19,082 of JAFSXJ010000112.1, forward strand.
GGCAAACGAACGGTGAACATCCAGGAGTTGCATCTCACGCCCGAACAGAAAGATGCCATCTACCGCGCACTGATTATCAACTACTACCCGGAGAACCGCACATACCTGTACAACTTCGTGTTCGACAACTGTGCCACACGGCCTTACTACCTGCTGAAGAACGCACTGGTAAGTGATTCAATCACATCTACATATCAGGGCGCAGAGGGCATGACCTACCGTGAGTTCATTTGGCGCTATACGCCCAAAGGCTCATGGGGAGACCTGGGCATCAATCTCGTGTTCGGTCCGAAAGCCGACAAGCCCATGCAAGGCGAGCAACGGCTGTTCCTGCCCGAGGAACTGATGAACTACATTCAGGCTGCCACGTTTGCTGACGGCACACCGCTGGTGGAGGACAGTTATGTCCATCCGTTTGAGGTAGAGCAACTGCCTTGGTACAAGACCTGGTACTTTGGTCTGTCAATGCTGTTCGCAGCACTCGCCCTGCTCTCGCTCTATGACCGCCGCCGAGGGGCACGCACCAAATGGGTGGACTACACGCTGTACACTATCTATGTACTGCTGCTGGTGCTGGTTACGTTCCTCACTTTCTTTTCTATTCATCCGTTGGTAGGCTTCGGTCCCTACCTTCTTATCATTCCTTCTATCCATCTATGCGCACGAATCATCTATCTCTGGCGATAATAAGTTTGCTCATCAGCCTCACCACCTTTTCAGCACCGCGGCTGACGGTAGCCGTTGTTGTTGACGGCATGCGTCAGGAGACGCTCGACCAACTGCGTCCGTACTGGCAGCAGGGCGGACTGCGTACACTGTCGGAAGAGGCTTATCAGACCACTGTCCGTTTCCCGCACATTGTTTACGGTGGTGCGGAGTGCGTGGCTACGCTCATGACCGGCACGACGCCCTCTGAGCACGGCGTGGCGGCAGATACCTATTTTCTTCGCAGCGACCGCAAGCCTCACGACATCCTCGAGGACAAAGCCGAGCGAGGCGTAGGTTGCACGGCAAACGTATCACCGAGAAACCTGCTGGCCGCCACAATCGGTGACGAACTGCGTGTGCGCTACGGCGAACGGGCACACATCTACGCGCTTGGCTTGGATGCCAATACATCCATCTTGATGGCTGGTCACGCAGCCGACGGCTGCTGCTGGCTGGACGAGAGGAATGCACAATGGGTCAGCACAACCTATTACGGTGACAAACTGCCGAAGGCACTCACCGCATGGAACGAAGGCACACGCCGGCAGGAACTACTGGCACGCACATGGACGCCACGGCTTGATATTGACCTCTATAGTGCACCTACTGAACAGGAGCGCAAGAAAGGCTTCAACTACACCACGGAGCAACTGCTGCGTACGCCGATGGCGAACACGATGGTCATCGAGTCTGCATTGACGCTACAGAAACAGGAGCATCTGGGCGAAGACAATATCCCCGACCTGCTGTGCCTGCACCTTACGACACGCAGTCCGCAAGCAAACACCGACCAGTTATGTTCCGCCGAACAGGAAGACATGTATCTCTGGCTCAATCAGGACTTAGGCTACCTGATTGACCAACTGGCTCATGTAGTTGGCGTGCAACATCTGCGTGTAGTTGTTATGGGGCGTCCGCTGCTCGGGCAGAACACAGCAGCACTCACAGCAGCACGTATGCCGTCGCAGTACTTCAATGTGGATCGTGCCGCAGCACTCACGGGTACCTATCTCATGGCTCTCTATGGTCACGAGCGTTGGGTGGACGGAGGCTACGGGCAGTCCATCTACCTCAACCGCACACTCATCGAGCAGAAACACATGTCGCTTCCCTTGCTACAGCAACAGGTGGCTGCGTTCCTGATGGATTTTGAGGGTGTGGCGGCAGCGTTCCCGTTCACCGAAGCATTGGGCAGCTTGGCACTGGCGAACACTGTGAACAAACGCGGCTTTGGCGACGTAGTGTTCACCCTGCAACCACACTGGCTGCTCAAGGCGAACGAACGCCAAGTGCTCGACCATGTGATTGATACCAACCCCATCGTGCCTGTGATGATATGGTCGGGTTCATACCAGGCCTTCCCCACCGGCATCATCTACGCCACACAGATTAAAGAACTGCTGAGCGGCAATTAGTCTTGACCACCATGAACAACTGGCTTCGCATACAACAATCGCTTCCAGCTGACGTCCGGCTCGTCGCCGTCAGCAAGTACCATACTGCGGAACAGATTGCAGAGGTCTATGCAGCAGGTTGCAGGGATTTTGGCGAGAGCCGCGTTCTGGAACTCAAAGCCAAGCAAGCCGCTTTACCACAAGATATACGCTGGCACTTCATCGGACACCTTCAGACGAACAAAGTGCGCGACCTGCTGCGCTTGCGTCCCAGCCTCATCCAGTCGGTAGATAGCGAGCGTCTGCTGCGTGCCATCAACAGCGAAGCGGAAAAGCAAGGCATCGTTCAGGACGTACTGCTCGAACTGCATGTTGCCCGCGAAGAAACGAAATCCGGCTTCAGCATCGACGAGTTCCATCAGCTGATAGCTAACAGCCAATGGCCAATAACCAACGTTCGCATCTGCGGTCTGATGGGAATGGCAACCAATACCGATGACGAACAAGAGATCCGCCGTTGCTTCCGTACCCTGCATGAACAGTATCAATGGTTGAATTGTCAATTGTCAATTATCCATTGTCAATTATCCATGGGTATGTCCGACGACTACCTGATTGCCCTTAGCGAGGGCAGTACGATGGTGCGAATCGGCTCGGCGATATTTGACTAATAAGCTTTTTCATATAAGCGATGAAACATATCACCCTACTCATTCTTCTGTTGGTCGGCGCATTGCATGCTGCCGAGCCGACGGCGTTTGTCAACGATCTGGTCTATACGCTTGACCTCGAGCATCGTACTGCCGAGGTGGCGACAAACGCGAAGGCTACAGGCGACCTGATTATTCCCGCACAAATCAAGGACGGCGAAGGCAAGACCTACACAGTGACCTCGCTGAGTGTCGAGGCGTTCAAGGGCTGCAAAGGTCTGACATCCATCGTTCTGCCGCCTACCATCAAACAGCTCTACCGCTCGTCATTGGAAGGAACGGCTGTCTTTGCCAATCGTGAGCTATGGAGCGATGGAGCATTGTATATCGACAGCTGCCTCATCGCGGTTGACAAGTCTGTCAGCAAGCCTAAGTTCATTGTAGCCGAAGGCACGCGCGTCGTGGCAGGCGGAGCGTTCCAGGGCAACAAGGTAGTTACTGCAGTCGTGCTACCAAAGTCCGTCAGGCGTATTGATGTATTCACATTCCGCGACTGCAAGAACCTGCAGAAGGTCACTTTCGGCAGACACATCACCTCTATCGGTCGCGATGCCTTCACAGGTTCGGGAATCTACCTTAACGAGAAGAAGTGGAAGAAAGGTGTGCTCATCATCGACTCTTGTCTGGTGGCCGTCAACAACAAGGAAGTTCCTGCCAAAGTGACCTACAAAGCACCCTATCGCCTGATAGCCGAAGGCACGTTTGCCGGCAATCAGACCATCCAGTCTGTCGAACTGTCGCCACTGGTGGAGATTGTGCCGGCAGCCTGCTTCTATGAGTGCAGTGCTCTGCTGACAGTCAAACTGCCCGCCGGACTAAAAGAGATAGCCCCGTTCGCGTTCTATCGCTGTCCGCTGCTCAAAGATGTGAAGATACCTGCCGGCGTGACCGGTGTCGGTGCAGGGGCGTTCTACGAATGCGGCGCACTGCCCGCAATAAGCCTTCCGGAAGGCGTTACAGAGATAGGTAAGGCTTGCTTCTACGGCTGTAAGATGTTCACAGCGTTCACGTTCCCCAAGTCACTACGCCGAATAGGCGAAGGAGCATTCGCCGGCTGCCTGCGTCTGGAGGCTATCACCCTGCCTGCCGGATTGGAGGATTTGGGCAAACAGTGCTTCGCCGGTTGCGCGGCAGTTCAGCAAGTGGCTATTCCCGAAAAAGTGAAAGCCGTACCGGAAGAGGCATTCGTGGGCTGCAATCATATATACAAGGTCACTCTCCCGGAGAACCTCTACGCCATCCACAACGGCGCTTTCCGCGGGTGCTCGCGTCTGGAGCGTATCTTCATTCCCGACCGCACATTTGCCATCGGCAAGGATGCTTTCAGCGGCTGCTCGTCGCTGGAGGATGTATCGTTCGGCGAAGACCTGCATACCATTGACGACGGCGCGTTTGCCAACTGTGCACGCATCGAGAAGCTGGTTATCCCTACAGACGTGACGAGTATAGGCATCGGAGCGTTCGCCGGCTGCTACGGACTGAGGAAAATTGAACTTCCCAAGAAGTTACGTTACATTGACCGCGAGGCGTTCCGTGAGTGCCGCGGGCTGCGAGAGATTAATCTACCTAAAGGTCTAGAGCGCATTGGTGCACGGGCGTTCATGCTGTGCAAGCAGCTACGCAAGGTCGAACTGCCCGTCAAACTCAAGGAGGTGGGAGAAGAAGCATTCCGCGACTGCGAGATGCTGCCATCATTCCAACTCGCGCTGCCTGATGATTGTATCGTGGGCAAGAATGCCTTTAAGGGCTGTAAAGAATAAAGCTATCTATAACACAACCATGAAACGAACACTATATATCCTTCTAATTATCGCATGCGCAGGTGTGTGCGCGCTTGGGTACACGCAAGGCAAGAACGAACGAGTCATCCTCGGTGACGAACGCTCTGATATGTACCTGCCGCTGCTGCAAGGTCAGCGTGTGGCTCTATTGAGCAACCAGACAGGTATCATCATGCGCCCTGACGGCAGCCGGCAGCATGTACTGGACCGACTGCTGGAGCAAGGCGTAAATGTCACGGCAATCTTCTCGCCCGAGCATGGTTTTCGCGGTACGGCGGATGCCGGCGAGCTGGTGCGCAACGATGTGGATGCACAGACCGGCATACCTATCCTCTCATTATATAGTTCACATGGTTCGAACTACCCAGCCGAGGAGTCGATGCTGCAGTTCGATGTGCTCGTCGTGGATATTCAGGATGTAGGACTCAGGTACTACACGTATTATATCACCATGTGCCGCCTGATTGAGGCGTGCGGTGCGTACGGCAAGCAGGTAGTCATTCTCGACCGTCCTAATCCGAACGGGCACTACGTGGACGGCCCGCTGCTCGACCTGTCACTCAAGAGCGGTGTAGGGCTACTGCCTATTCCTGTGGTGCACGGGCTGACGCTGGGCGAACTCGCGCGGATGGCACAAGGCGAGCAGTGGCTGGACAGTGCCGGCAACTCATGTACCGTGCATGTCGTGCCGTGTATGAACTACACCCATCACACCCATTACGACCTGCCTGTTGCGCCAAGCCCTAACCTGCCGAACATGCAGGCAGTGTATCTCTATCCGTCACTCTGCCCGTTTGAGGGAACGATAGTCAGTCTCGGGCGCGGCACCGACAAGCCCTTCCAGCAATACGGGCACCCGCGCATGGGAGGCAAGTACACCTACTCATTCACGCCCGTATCAATGCCCGGAGCCAAACGTCCGCCGTGCGAGGGTGAGCAATGCTATGGCGTGGATCTCAGCACACTGCCGTACGAGCAGATCTGGGCGGAACAGATTAACCTGTCGTATGTCATTGATGCCTACCAATGTGTCATGAGCGGCGACAGTGTACCCGAACGGTTCTCCACCGCCTTCTTCGACAAACTGATGGGGCAAACTTACGTTCGCGAGATGATTGCCGACGGCTATGACAACGATGCCATCCGCCAACGCTGGCAGGACGATGTCAATGCGTTCAAGCAGCTGCGCAAGCCCTATCTCCTCTATGAGGAGTAACAGCATTATCAATGTTCTATTGCATAGCACCGGACTGACAAAATGTCAGTTCGGCGCTGTTTGGTATGTAATTTGGAGTTGATACTATGAATCGATATTTTGAGATATCGATATTTCGATTCCTGACAAACAAGAAACAATTAAAAGCCAAATACTATGAACTATCAGAACAACAATTCCAACAACGAGAACCTCAAGAAGTACGCTATCGACCTGTGCGAGCGCGCTTCACAAGGCAAGCTCGACCCCGTCATCGGACGTGACGAGGAGA
>JAFSXJ010000113.1 GCA_017444065.1 Paludibacteraceae bacterium
CGTTTGATGATGCTTGCTTCGGTGGCCTCACGGCTAAGCCATTGAGCAAAGAGTGTGCGAGGCTCATTATTGCTTTCTTCAAGCGAGTTGGTCAAATAAACATGCAGACGCTTGTCGGTATTGTGTTGGTAGCCTGTTTCCGACAGAAGCATATCCAACTTGATATGAGCTACAGCATAAGAAGCCATCAAAATCTCAAAGCCATTCAGACGAGGCAACAGATGTTGCTCGACATATTGTTGCCAAATGCCTTGATTATCGCGATAACGGTCGTAAATCTGATTAACCACCTCCGCCAAGAATGTACCAGTACCAGTTGCCGGATCAAGTATCTGCACTCTGTGGAACTTGCGCATTTCGTGTTTTGCTCCATCTGAGGTACGCAAGTCACGGCTCTGCTCTATAGCCACTTCTTTTTCTATCATGGAGTAGTCGGCAAGTCCTTCTTGTAATCCGAACTCTTTCTGCAGAATCTCATCGACAGCCCTTACTATGAAACCAACGACAGGTTGCGGAGTGTACCAAACGCCCTTCGATTTTCGCAGTTTTGGATTGTATTCAGATAGGAAATCCTCATAGAAGTGAATCATGGGATCATGGTGACGTTTGTCCTGTGCATACGTCTTCATGATTTTCTGGATGTTAGTTGCTTGGAATACCGTTGCCAAATCATCCACTACCCATGTAATACGCTCATCCAAATCATTGCCTGCCAAATTGTTGAATATCTGTCGCAAGAAAGGATTGGTCTTCGGAATAAGACGAGCAGCCTCTTCACGGCTGAAGTCGTCGGGTGTTTCGTCGTGCAAGCGAGCTGCAAACATGCCGTAAGCAATGGTCTGGGCGTAGATGTCGGCAAAGTCTGAGGGTTTCAGTTCTTGAATAAGAACATCCTTGAATGCTTGATACTGACCTCTGATGTTTTCATTGGCGTAACTGTCTTCCTCGTCATTCATCGCTTGCTCGATGATATTCTCCAACAGCCGTGCTTTACCAGCCATTAGTTTTGCAAGACGAGAAGCAGTGGTGATACTTTGTATCGCGTTACTGCCTACATGCCCAATAAGATTCAGGAATTTATCCTCGTTTTCAGGAATGGCTACAATCTTATCCCCTTTTATTTCGGCAATGCGCACACTATCGACAAACTCGCCGTGCTCATAAAAATGGAAGTCCAGATAATCCGTGAAGATAATATAATCGAGCGCCTGTTTGTAACGCGTGAACTGCTCCTTATGCCCATGAGGATTGCGCCCATCAAGGTCGTTGTCCCCGATGTCTTTTGCCTCAATATAGAATACAGGCATGCCGTCTTTCCGACTTGCGATGTAGTCTGGTGCGCCACACTTCTCCCTTTTAGGCTCATTAACGATGCGGAGTTTGGGAAGCAGGTCTTGCATCAATTGCTCCAACGCACCTCTGTAGGTGTGTTCAGTTGCATTGCCGGCACGGAACTTCTGATTGACGGTGCTGATGTATTCTTTAATATCCATAGTGAGTGAATAATATAAGTCTTTTAATCAAAACATGTTTCGGGGTTAAGGTCTTGCGGACTGCGCCAACGCATGTGGTATTTCTCGCGCAGGATGCGCTTCTTGTGCTTCCAGAATGTATGGCACGAGCCGAATCCCGGTGTGCCAATTACTTCAAGAGTAAGACGCTTTGCCTCTGCATCAACGTCTTTCTCAATAGCATGGAACTCAGCAAGGCGGCTTTTCGCAACTTCTGAGACTATATATATCCCTTCTTTTTCTGTTTCTTTGATGAAATTATCAAACTCCTTCATAATATCTTCCTGTTCCCGGTTCTGTTTTTGTTTCATGGTGTTCTGATGTTAAATGTTTTACTTATGCACGCATTCAGCGTGCAAAGTTACAAAAAAAATCTGACATCTGCAAGTGCAGAATGAAAATATAGCAAAAAAGTAGGGTAGAATGTGAGAAATTTAACGGAAATAGGGGAAATGACCACATTCTTGAAATGCAATACAAAGGTGACGAAAAATGGCAAATGACGGGAAACTGGAAGAAAATTTGCAAATATCAAAAATTATTCGTAACTTTGTAGCGGATTTAACCCAATACCGCCCAAATGTTCATCCCAAGCACATAAGGCTGAAGTAAGGGGCACAAGCGGCGGTTGTCGGAGCAATCCTAGGGGTTACTCGCACTACGAGTATTGAACATTTGATAGATTTTTGCACCAGTTTATCTCGTTTAATCATTGATATTTACTAACTTACATAATCAAACCTTAATTGTATGAATAACATCAACTTAAATCATATTCATCCGCTTCTGCAGAAGATCATCGACCGGATTGTGCAGTCCGGGGTGGGTGAGGTGATTGCTGCTGATGACGGGCATCTGTTTGTTCAGACCTGCAACGCCATCAAAGTGATACACGGCGCGCTGGATTTGAAGAAAGAAGGCGACGCAGCAGGCGTCCGCGTCATTGTGCGCAAGCTAAAAAAGCGCGCCAAGAACAGCAAATACGCCGGCATGCCGATGTTGCAGTTATACGTGCTGCCAATCGTCCAAAAGAACGCCCAAACCATGACAGACGCCGAACGGCGGAACATGGAGATTAACGCGCAAACCCTGCGTATGGCGCACGCTGTTGAACATAATCCGCAGCAGGCTGCGTATTATCACGAACTGCACGAAGCGCACAAGCTCAATCCTGTCGGATACAAGAAAATCTATCAGAGTTTCTTCGGATTTCTGGTGGCGACATTCAGGATGCAACTGGAAAACGCACAGCTGGCCGAAACTGCAGAAACCCAGACAAACACTGAGCTCACAGCCGAGCAGCCTGTACACAACGCTTATGTAACACGCCGGGATTGCGTAAATACAGTCAAGCTGTGCGTGCCGTTTAATAAGACACACAACATACGCCGAATAATGCTTGCAGTACCGAAAATCAGATACCCGGTTGCGGCATAGCATATTTGCAACTCTAATTTATGTTATGTAAAATAGTATATGGAGAATAGTTGACCGAGCTTGCCCTATTTGTGACAAATTGGCAGGAAAAACAGAATAATGCAAAAGAAAACAAAGGTAAGAAGACAGAAATATGGACAGTACGGGAACACGGCACAATTTTTGTACATTATTATAACGTGCGCAACGTGCGCACTTGTTTGCGTGTAATTTTTGGAATTAGATGAAACTATAGAATGAGAGAAGATTTTGAAGATTTGATGTTGAGCTTGTCCGTGGCAGATGAAGACGGCAGCGAGTCCGAGCAGATCGTCCCGCTGGTGGACGGTCAGGACGGTTCGCAGTCGCAACAGGTGAAATCAGGCGACGTGGTGGCAGTGCTGCCACTGAGGAACATGGTGCTGTTCCCGGGCGTTCTGCTGCCCGTGACATTGTCACGCCCGAAATCGATGCGTCTGGCTGAACAGGCATACCGCGACGAGCAGATAATCGGCGTATTCAGTCAGAAAAACACCGAAGTCAAGGAGCCTCAGGCACAGGATATCTACCCAATCGGCACGGCGGCACGCGTGCTTCGCATATTTGACGTGCCTGACGGCAGTATGATGGCAATCCTGGAAGGCACACAGCGCATCTGGATGCAGGAATACAAGACGCTAAAGCCGCAAATAACCGTGCGTGTGGACGTCAAGCCGGAGAAAGTGCCGTCACGGCGTGACAAGAACTTCCTGGCGCTGGCTACAACCATCAAGGAGCAGGCTATGTTCATTTTGGACAGAGCGACCAACCTGCCCCAGGAAGCGAAAATGATGCTGCGCGGTATAACCAGTCCGGATATACTGATCAACTACATCTGCGTAAACTTCAACATGACGATTGAAGAGAAGCAGAAGCTGATACTGGTGGACGACATGCGCGTGCGCGGCGAGATGCTGCTTGAGTTCCTTGTTCGTGAGGTGGAGATGGTGAAGACACGTGCCGACATCCAGGAGAAAGCCGAGGAGAAGATGAACAAGGAGCAGCGCGAATACTTCCTGCACCATCAGTTGGAAGCCATTCAGAAAGAGCTGGGCGACACAGAGGACGAACGGTTCGTGGCATTGCGTGAGCGTGCAGAAAAGAAGAACTGGCCTGAGCATGCCAAGGCGGCGTTTGAGGAGACAATGAAGAAGATGGAGCGCGAATCGCACCACTCACCTGACTATCAGATGGATGTGACGTATCTGGAGACAATGCTCGACCTGCCATGGAACGACTGCACAGAGGACAACTACGACATACGTCAGGCTAAAGAGGTGCTGGACAAGGACCACTACGGCATGGAGAAAGTCAAGGAACGCATCATCGAATATCTGGCAGTGCTTCGTCAGACACAAGCCGCCAAAAGCAAGGACACGAAAGCCCCTATCCTATGTCTGTACGGCCCTCCGGGTGTGGGCAAGACGAGTCTGGGCAAGAGCATAGCCACGGCGTTGGGACGCAAATATGCACGTGTATCATTAGGCGGACTGCATGACGAGGCGGAGATTCGCGGACACCGCCGCACGTATATCGGCGCGATGCCGGGACGCATCATCAGCAACATCAAGAAAGTACAGAGCAGCAATCCTGTGTTCGTGCTGGACGAGATAGACAAGATCGGCATGGACTACAAGGGCGATCCGACGAGCGCATTACTTGAGGTGCTTGACCCCGAGCAGAACATCACATTCCACGAAAACTACTTGGACGTCGATTACGACCTGAGCAAGGTGCTGTTTGTGGCTACGGCGAACTCGCTGGAGTCGATACCCCGCCCTCTGCTCGACCGTATGGAGCTCATCGAGATGACCGGCTACCTGCAGGAAGAGAAAGAAGAGATAGCCAAGCGTCACCTGATGCCCAAGTGCCTGAAGAACAACGGACTGAAAGCGACCGACCTGCGTATAACGAAGAAGATAATGGGCGAGATAATCGACCACTATACCCGTGAATCCGGTGTGCGTAGCCTGGAACGTCAGATTTCGACCATCTGCCGCAAGGTGGTAACGAAGATTGCGCTGGATGAAGAGTACAACCGCTCGCTGACCAAAGAGGACGTACAGACCTATCTCGGCAAGCCGAAGTTCAACCGCGATATGTGGGAGAACAACAACTATTACGGCGTAGTGACCGGTCTGGCATGGACGAGCGTGGGCGGAGAGATATTGTTCATCGAGACCTCGCTGAGCAAAGCCAAAGCCCCTACTCTCACCTTGACGGGCAACCTCGGCGATGTGATGAAGGAGAGCGCAACGATTGCACTCGGATATATCAAGGCGCATGCCGAGCATTTCGGTATTCCGCAGAAAGTGATAGAGACGCACAGCGTTCATCTGCATGTGCCTGAAGGTGCGATACCCAAGGACGGTCCGTCGGCAGGCATAACGATGACCACGGCCATGGTGAGTGCGTTCACGCGGCGGAAAGTACGTCCGCGTATAGCGATGACCGGCGAGATGACCCTGCGCGGCAAAGTGCTGCCGATAGGTGGTGTGAAGGAGAAGATTCTTGCCGCCAAACGTTCGGGCATAACGGATATCGTGCTATGTGAGGACAACCGCAAGGATGTGGAGGAGATACCTGACATGTATGTCAAGGGATTAACCTTCCATTACGTCCGCGATATAGATGAAGTGATAAACTTCGCACTGTTGAAAAAGTAAGTCAACAATTACCCACAATTAACAACAATTAATGACCGAGCGCACCAACATAACGACTTCCGCCGAGGGAATATACAAGGACCGTGGAAGCAAGTTCCTCGCTTTTGCGGAGCCTATTAAGGACGAGGAGGAGGCAAAGAAACGCATCGCCTGGTACAAGAAGAAGTATCACGATGCGCGGCATGTGTGCTACGCGTACCGTCTGGGCGAGAACCTCTGGCGGACGAAGGATGACGGCGAACCGCATGGTACTGCAGGCCCGCCCATACTTCGCAGCATTGATGCGCGAAATTTAGATAATGTGCTGGTGGTGGTAGTGCGGTACTTCGGCGGCACGCTGCTCGGCACGGGCGGACTGATGGTGGCATACAGAGAGGCGGCATGCGCGGCGTTAGATAAGACCGTTTCACTGAAAGAGCAAAGACCGCTTCGCTAAAAGAATAAAGACTTTATGGATAAATTTAGGAAGATACGGGCGTATAGGACGGAGTGGTTGCAGGCCGTCTTTGACTGGATAATCGCCTACCCTATCCTGAAACGGATGGAGCGCAAGACGACAAGTTCGGTCGAGTTGGCGTATCTGGGTGACCGTAAAATGATTGAGCAGGATATCAGGCACGGCGCGTTCTTCATGACCAACCACCGCGACATCTGCATGGACTCGGCATGGCTGAGCATACTGCTTCGGACGCGTTACTTCATCCGTCCGTACATCGGTATCGGCAACAACCTGTTCGGCAAGTGGTGGATTGAGCCTCTGGTGAGGACATTGCGTTGCTTCGTGGTGATACGCAACGTATCCCCGCGTGAGCAGCTTGCCAATGCGCAACTGCTGTCAGAATATCTACAGATGTTACGCTACAAAGGCAAATCCATATGGTTGGCACAGCGACAAGGCAGAGCCAAGGACGGCAATGACCTGACGCAATCCGGCGTACTGAAGATGCTGACATTGGGGAGCGATGATTTCTTTGAGGCTGTCAAACTGCTGAACATCTGCCCTGTGTCAATCAATTACGAGTACGACCCGTGCGACTACCTGAAGGCGCGTGAGATGCAGCTGGTTAGGGATAATCCACAATGGAAGAAGAGCCGCAGGGACGACCTGATAAGCATGCAAACAGGCATTGAAGGACAGAAAGGTCGCGTGGTATATCGCCTTACGCGAAGTATCAATCCAGAGATTGACGAACTGTTAGCCAAGCAGCCAGAAGTGCAGCAACTGCCCCGGAACGAGCAGATACAACTGGTGTGCAACATGATTGACAGGCATATCCACCAAGGCTACGAACTCTACGAGCGTGGCAAGGCATTTGAGCAGTACTTGCAGCAACAATTGCGCAAGGTCAACCTGCCAAATCCAGACGAAGCATTCCTGATGGATAAGTTACATGAGATGTATGAGACTCCTGTAATAAATCACAGGAAGAGTTTAGAGTATAGAGAAGTCGGATAGTTTAGAGTTTAGAGATATGAGACGAGCGTTATTTGCAGGATCATTTAATCCGTTTACCATCGGACATGCGGACATCGTGGCGCGTGGTCTGAAGTTGTATGACGAAGTGGTGATAGCCATTGGCGATAATCAGGACAAGCCTGCCACGGATATTGACGAGCGGCTTCAGACGATACAGGCTGTCTATAAGGACGAGCCGCGAGTGCGTGTTGAGGTCTATCACTCGCTGACCGTGGATTATGCACGCCAGATTGGCGCAAATGTTCTGCTGCGCGGCATAAGGACGATGGCGGACTTCGAGTATGAGCGTCAGATGGCGGATGCCAACCATGCACTGGCTGACATAGAAACCGTTGTCCTGTTCACGCGTCCGGAATTGGGATATGTCAGTTCGTCACTGGTACGGGACCTACAGAAACACGGCGCAGACGCAAGCAAACTAATAGCAAAATAAGACTTATGAATACGACTAACAGAATACTTTTCACACTTATTTGCCTCATAGGCATTTCGTTGTCCGCTATTGCTCAAAGCAAGTCCGCAAGGTCCGAACAGGCTATCTTGGTATTCAATGACGTGCTTCGCCAGCTGGACGTCAGCTACGTGGATACCCTACCCTACGAGCAGATGACCGAAACAGCCATCAACCAGATGCTACGACAGGTGGATCCCTACACCGTATATTACCCGAAAGACAAAGACCGAGACCTGAAGATGATGACTACAGGCAAGTACGGCGGCATAGGTGCTATCATCCAGCAACGCGAGGAGAAACAAGACAAATCTGCAACTTCAAAGAAAGACAAGAAATCAGAAAAGTACGTCATCATCTCTGAGCCGTATGAAGGTATGCCAGCCCAGAAATCCGGTCTGTTGGCAGGAGACCGTATATTGGAGATTGACGGTAAGAAGATGGCCAACAAGACTGTTTCCGAAGTAAGCGAGTGTCTGCGCGGCACGCCACACTCTACACTTACCATCAAGGTACAGCGGCAAGGTGCAAAAGAACCGCTGACGTTCACCGTAGAGCGTGAGGAAATCAAGTTGCCGGCTGTAGGATACTATGGTATGCTTAACGACCGCGTGGCGTATATACTATTTAACGAGTTCACCGAGCATTCCGCCGACGATGTACGCAAGGCGTTGGACGAATTGGTGCAGAACAACGGTGCCAAAGCCCTGGTGCTCGACCTGCGTGACAATGGCGGAGGAATCATTGACGAGGCGGTGAAGATTGTCAACATGTTTGTGAAGAAAGGTGAGACGGTCGTTTCCACTCGCGGACGGACCAAGCAGTCGGAGCGCATCTATTGCACGACGCAGGAAGCCGCTTATCCGGATATGCCGCTGGTGCTGCTGGTGAACAAGAACAGCGCTTCCGCCTCGGAGATTGTAGCCGGTGCTTTGCAGGACCTTAAGCGTGCCACCCTTATAGGCGAGCGTACGTTCGGTAAGGGATTAGTGCAAAGTGTTCGGGCTGTGGCATATGACGGATACATCAAACTTACCACGGCTAAATACTACCTGCCTTCCGGCCGATGCATCCAGGCGATTGACTACAGCAAGCATAAAGGCAAGGCGGAGAAAGATACAACAGGTGGTATCCTGCCGGATATAGTTCTGGCAGATACGACCAGAAAAGTGGATATCAGTTACACATTATATACCAAACAACTGTTCTTCGATTATGCCACAAAGTACCGTGCTGCGCATCCGACGATACCCGCAGTCAAAGAGTTTGCTCTGACTGACGGTGATATAAACGATTTCTGTGCGTTCCTGGACGAAGAAGGATTTACATACGAAACAGAGACAGGCAAGTACTTCAACGAGATGCTGGAAATGGCACAACACGAAGACCTGGATTCGGCGACAATAGCCGGACTGAAAGCCTTTGAACCGCAGTTACGGCCATCGTTCCGCGAGGCTATCCTGCGGCACAAGAAAGATGTGACAGAACTGCTGGAAGCGGAAATAATAGAGCGTTATTATTATCGTCGCGGGCGTACGGAGTACATGCTACAGCACGACGATGACCTCAAGAAAGCATTGGACGTTATCCATGACAAACTATAAACCACATATATACGCCATTGCAATGTGTGCGGCTATCTGCCTGATAGCGACGTTCTCGGGTTGTGCCAATCGGGGTACAGGACCGCAAGGCGGACCGAAAGACACAATTGCTCCGGTTCTTATCCGTGAGACACCGCTGAATGGCACATGCAACTTCACGGGTAAGCAAATTGTACTGCAGTTTGACGAGTATGTACAGCTCAGCAACGTATCAGAAAACGTTCTGATTTCGCCACCGCAACAGACTCCTCCCATCGTAAAAGCCATCGGCAAAAAGGTCATTGTATCCTTTGAGGAGCCTCTGCGTGACAGTACGACCTATACCATTGATTTCGGGCAGGCCATATGTGACAATAATGAGAAGGTGCCATTGGGAAACTATTCGTTCTCTTTCTCCACCGGTGAGCATATAGACACCTTGGCGATGTTTGGCAAGGTTATCAATGCCGAGGATCTTAATCCCGTGCAAGGCGTGATTGTCGGAGTGCAGGAGATTCTTGACGACTCGGCGTTTGCCACCGTTCCGTTCACGCGCATCGCCAAAAGTGACACCACCGGACAGTTCGGCGTACTGAACATGCGCGGCGGTAACTATCGAATCTATGCATTGCGCGATGTGAGCAAGGATTATTTGTATCAGCCATCGGAGGCGCTGGCATTCACGGATGAGATTTTCTCTCCAGCACTGGCATACGATAGCATCACAACGTATGAGCCAGATTCCACAGGCGTGCTACGAAGTGATTCCGCGTGGTATCATGTGCCGGATACGATTGTGCTGAAGTTGTTCACCGAGAACAAACAGCGCCATTATTTCATCCGCGCATTGCGTGACAAGGAACAACACTACTTCACTCTGCTGTTCTCGGCGCCGCAGGATACCTTGCCTACCATTGTCGCTCTGTCGCCGGACAGCACCCGTATGGACTCAACTTGGGTGGATTTTACGCAACATATGCTTTGCCAGGCTAATCCGACCAACGATACGCTCGTATATTGGCTGACGGATTCATCAGCTATCAGCATGGATACTTTACGATTCCTGATGACCTATAAGATGTCCGACTCGCTCTATCAGTTAGTCGATACAACCGACACGGTTCAAGCTATCTATCGTCATCCACGCATGTCGCAGAAGGCCATTGAAGCCAAACAACGTCAGGCGGCTAACAGAAAAGTCGAGTTCAAGAGCAATGCCTCCACGAAGTTCGATATCTACCGCAACGTTGAATGGTACTCAGCCACGCCCTTGGCAGACTTTAGTGCAGACAGTATTCATTTGCTTGAGAAAGTTGACACGATACTCAAGCCTGTTCCATTTATTGTAGAACCGTTGGATTCCGTAGGTTTACGGTTTGCCCTACACGCCAAACTTGAACCTGAACATATCTATACACTGCGTATCGATTCGGGAGCTGTACACGATATATACGGTATAACCAACATGCCATTCAAAGCAGAGTATAAGTTACGTTCGCTCAACGAGTATTCTACGCTGACCATACGTCTTGAACATTTCGATTCGCGCGCACGCATACAGATTCTTAATGAAAAGGACAAAGTCATTCGAGAAGAATCAGCACAACCTGAAGGGACAAAATTCGAGTATCTGGAGGCAAAAAGTTTCTACGTAAGATTGTATATCGATGTTGATGGTAACGGACAATGGACTACCGGCGACTGGGCATTGAAACGCCAACCTGAACCGGTCTACTATTACTCCAAGAAACTCTCCCTGCGAGCCAACTGGGAGTTTGAAGAGTCGTTCGACCATTTAGCCTTACCACTCCTTGAACAAAAGCCGAAAGCGCTCATCAAAACCGAGACAGGGAAAAAGAAATAGCACCAATTTGGGTGCTATTTTCTCAGATATGGCATAATTGCCATGATGATGTAGCGCGATTATCGTTCCTCATATGTACCGTCCGTATAATAAATAATTATGCGGGCGATTTGTTTTGCAGCAGTCTGAGGTGCAGGTTTTGGCGTAGCAGACGGCTCTACAGCCGGACGGGAATTATCCTCGACAGTCTGTTCTGTATCCAACGGCCGCAGGTCGCCAAAGAGCGTGGATTGTGTTACGCCACCGTTAGGACGGTACATACTCCCCGTACCAAGCATCAGCCAATCCGAACTAATAGTGCGGAAACGATTCAAAATACGCACATAAATATCAGCACTGGCCTTGTTTCTACCACCCAGGATATTCGAAATAGTACCTGCTGATACGCCTATCTCCGTGGCAAACTGCTTTGCGGTGAGATTTTCAGATTCGATTATTTTCGCCAATCGTTCACGTTCGTCCATTTCACGCAATTCTCGTAAAAGTTTCACAAATTTAAGGTTTTTCAGGCTCACTGACATCCTGAAAATTTCTGCAAAGATACGAAAACTTTTTCACATTTGCAAATTTTTGAGAAGAAAAATCTACGACTCAAGTATTTCACATCGCAAAAATAGTCTGAACTCATGGAATTTATAGAACGATAATGTAAATCACGCAAACACAGATACTTAACGCCTATACTTACTTCTTAAAGTAAGCCTTATAAGCCTCAATAAATAAGCACATTATGATAGCAAAACATCCACGGCACTGCCAAAATCTTCAACACTGCGCAAATTCGCTAAAATCTGCAATCTGACGTTTTAAGTAATCCTTGTATCTATTCAAATTCAAATAGTTGCATACCTAACACTGACTTTCGTGGAACAGTTTGTGTGATGCAAACCATAGTGATACAATATTTTTCAGTTGTGACATTTGTGGTGCCAGAATCTTATGCGGTTTTGTGAAATGAGGGGTGGTTTTTGTTGTGAAATTCACAAGGTAATATTTTTCGTTTGTGATTTTCAGTTGACGAAATTGAATTAAAAATAAGGGTAAGAAACACTATTCTCCCCTACTCTATTAAAATTGGAAAAATTTCAAAACTAGAAAAAAAGTCATCCTCATTTTCTGAAGATGACCATTATTAACCTATTCTTTGAGGCGACGGATGTAAAAATCAAAAATGATAGATCGCCGGGCAATTGTATCCGGATAAGGTTGCGTTGCAAGTGCGAGATTCTCTTGTCTTTTTTGTACCAGATTACGTTTCATGCGCAAAAAATCGATTCTCGCACGGATAATTGCACGTGAATGTTTCGGTTTAAGCGTCAGAAGTGCCTGTAAAGCAGCAACATAATCCAAAACAAACCGGCAGAAAAGCACTCTGCGCAAATGTGGCTGAGGCATATTCTTGTAGAGCATCAGCAGATTATTGCGGAAATTGAGGTATGTTTTCCTTGGGTTATCGTATGCCAGAGCTCCGCCGCCGAGATGATAGACTGCACTTTGAGGCACACAAACAAGTTCGTATCCGCGACTGTTCAGTCGCCAACAGAGGTCAATCTCTTCCATGTGCGCAAAGAACGAATCGTCCAATCCGCCGAGTTTGTTATATAGTTCCGTACGGATAAAGAACGCAGCCCCACTCACCCAAAACGTCTTGGCAATGGTATCATACTGCCCCTTATCCTCTGCCACATAACTCATCAGTCGTCCGCGGCAGAATGGGTAACCGAGTTTATCGATATACCCGCCGGCAGCACCGGCATGTTCGAAGGTAATCGGAGCCGATTCATTCTGCTGATGTGCCAGCAATGATTTATATGCCAGTACTTTAGGTTGCGCGGCTGCTACATTAGGATGTTGCCGCATATAATCCAGAACCGGTGCTAACCAGTTGTCGGAGACATGCACATCGGAGTTCAGAAGCACCACAATCTCGCTATCCATCGATGCAATGGCGCGATTGTAGCCTGTAGCGAAACCGTAGTTCTTGCCATGAATTATGATACGCAGATGTGACGCTTTGGCTTCAGGAGTGTCAAGTAAGGATTGGAGATATGCCATAGAATCGTCGGTTGAACCGTTGTCAACCACCACGACTTCGGTATCCGGCAATGTAGTGTATTGTAAGACAGACGGCAGAAACTGACGCATGATGTCAGCACCGTTCCAGTTCAATATGACTACACTACAAATCATTAGTTTGTGTTGATTGTTCAGCCAAGATTGACTAATTGGCTTGATTCTTATACTGCCTGCTGTTTGGCATATTTCCAGCGATTATGTGACCATAGCCAGAGTTCGGGCTGCTCAAGAATGTTTTGCTCAAGCAGACGGGCATACTCTTCAGTGATGTTTTCTGAAGTGATAGGCATAAGCGTCATCGTATAACAACCGCGTTTGGGCGAACGTATATACCCATAGAAACACGGATAGCCGAACTTCCTGCATAGCACCTCACCTCCATTCAAGAATGCAGTTTCCTGTCCGAGAAACGTGGTCCAGACATGTGCATTGCGTGGCGAAGGTTTCTGGTCGGACAACATTCCGTACATTGGTTTGAGTTCACCTTGGCGGAGTTGTACCATACGCCTGAGCAGCACATCTTTCTCAACGCAATCTCCTCCTCGCTTACTGCGTATGTCCAACATCAGTTGATTAAAATACCGATTCTTCAACCGCCGATATACATTGATTTCCAATATACCTTGCGGGCGAATACGTCGTCCGTAATCCGCCACCCACTCCCATGTGCCGAGATGTGCAAGCAGCGTGATTGCTCCGCCGTATAGGTGGCATGCTTGTGTGAGTGCATCGACATTAACGTACTGCACGCGCTGTTCTATCTCTTTGTCGCTGACGGAATAACCATAAATCGTCTCGACAACAATGTCAGCAAAACGGTGGTAGAATTTCTTCCGCAGCGCTTTGCGCTCAGCCTCTGACCAATCGGGAAAGGCATTGCGGATATTCTTGTCCACAATCTTTCTACGGTAGCGGGCGACATAACAGATAAACGGATACAACAGGTAATCCGCTAAGAAGTGGTGAACGCCTAATGGCCACGAACTGAGTATGTCGAGCCACTTATGCTTCATCCTCACTGTAGAAGCCGTTCTCTACGCCATACTGGTACTCGGCATCCTGAATAAGTTGCACCTGCACACTTGTTACGGGCACTTTATCCTGCTTGGCTTGCTCAAGGACATATTGCAGCTGCTCGGTCTCATCGACATAGCCTTCGTTGTACTCGACATCGCCACTATCTTCATCTTCTGTAGCCAAACCTTTCATGATCAGATAATCGTCCATGACATCAAGGACATAAAGGATATCATCTTCGGTCAGTCCGTAGAGGTCTTCCGCAGGAACAGTGCGGATAATGTAATCAAGCAACTCGCGCTCTTGATCGTCAATGATAGTGCTTTCTAACATATTACTATTTTGCCATTAAATAAACATTCTAATCAGTGTAAGAAACATTGCTATTACAGGTGTTGCCAACAACAGACTGTCAAAACGATCCAGCACACCACCATGCCCGGGCAAGAATCGTCCGGAATCCTTGATACCGTACGAACGCTTGAGCAAACTCTCCATCAGGTCACCGAGTGTGCCTGCACAGGTGGCCAGCAGGCCAAAGCCTAAGGCTACCATGTACTTGGCATGCGGCCGAACGACGTACTGCCAGCCGTCGATACAATCAAACCAGCCGCAATATGTCAGCAGCCACGCAGCCAACAGCACAAATACCGCGCCGCCAATCAGGCCTTCCCAACTCTTCTTCGGGCTGATATGTGGCGACATCTTGTGGTTGCCGTTTTTGCGCTTGGCGGTCAGCATTCCCACACAATACGCACCAGTATCATTGGTCCAAAGCAGTACGAACAATGCCAGCAGCAACCACTTGCTGTATGCCATCACAATGAGCATTGTAGCAAACGGCAAGGCAATCATCACTTGCCCGGCCAACAGATTGCCCCAATGGGCAGCGGGTTGTGCAGCCTCATAATGCGCCAGTTCGCAAACAAGTGCCACAAGCAGTACAATGGCATATGCAAAAGTTATCAGTTGTGCGAGGCTCGTCTCAAAAACCAGGTTCGTGGCAATGAGTCGGTCGCAATACTGCCATACGCCTACTCCGACAAACAACAGCAGATTGAGCAGCATGCCAAAAACTTTGGTATATCGCTCATCGCCTGTGATTATATGAAACTCCCGGACTGCCAGTGTGCTCACAACGGCAAACAATGCTGCAAAAGCAATCGGATGCACCATGATGGAAACCACGACAACCGCGACATATATCGCGCCGGAGAGTGTTCGCTGAATTAGATTTGACATGATGTTGTAGTATTTAGAAGCCGAAACTCAGCCCCATAACGGCTGTGAAGTTCTTGCCTTGCATATATGCCGGCGTGAACTTGTTGAGGTAATACGTCTGCAACTCTTCACCTGAAAGTTCGCGACTTGTTCCGTCGGCATTCCAACCGCGGTCTTCGCCCTCGATGCGCTCCGATGTAAGGATAGACGCGCGCGCGTTATTATAAATGATGTCCACGTGAGCATAGCAGTTGTTGAACACCTCATACACAGCACGGAACTTCAGCTCGTCGTTGCGCCAGATCTTCTCGCTGAACGGTTTCTGAGCAATGATTGGATTATCCACCCTCGTGCCCGCAATATACTTGCGCACATAATCGTATTTGCGGTATTTGGTATCCTGCGTGTAATCGAGCGTAAGGCGCAGACTACGCGTCGGGCGGTACGACAGTTGCAGAAATATCGATTGCGCATTATCGCCCATATAATGCCCCATGTTGTATGAGTTAGAAGTGTAGTTGAGCACCTCTATCGAATGGGTGTAGGTGGCAATATACGAGCGCATAAACTCGCCTTTCAGACTCAGTCCGTTCACCGGCCAACCACTCCATTGGAAACCTACTAGATACGAAAGCGGATTGTTCTCTTTGTTCGACGGCTTAAGACGAGCGAGTTTGAACTCATCAATGTAGAATGTGCCGTATAGCCGCAGATGGTCGGTCGGACGCACCGTGACGGAGGCAAACACTTGTGAGTTCTGGTTCTCCACGCCCAGACCTTTGGTCATCAGATGGTCTAGCGACTTGAAGAACGCAATGGGAATGAAGTACGCGGCTTGGACATTGCGCTCGGAATAGACGATGGAGTTACCGAATGAGAAATGGATGTACTTGATAGGCTTGAACGTGAACATGTTTGCCGCCATGAACTTGTTCATCGGGCGGTAGTGTGTTTTTGTCTCACCTTCTGCGTAACGCTCGGTGTAATAATATGTACTGTCGAGCACGTTGCTTGTGAGCCATGCATGAAAATAATCAAACTGGAACCATGAGCATGGCGTCAACTGCAGCGTCACCATCGGCACGGCAGGATTATGCGCCGACAGGATGGTCGAACTCAGTTGTGCGTCGCCCCATTGCAAGCGCTCACGCTCCAGGGCTATGCGTCCCCACCACGTATAGAGGGCAATACCTCCGCGCGAATCAGAGAAATCGCCACCATAGTTCGCCTCTTTGTACTGCACACCGGGCAGGTTATTCAGGTAATCCGGCTTCGTGAGTCGTGCACCGTTGAGTTTGTCGCTTGATGTCGGGAAGTATGTGCCACTGAGCAACGTACCGTTCCAGGAGTTGTCGCGAAGTGAGCCCCAGATACTCAGATGCTTGGCAATATCCATCTGTATTTCAGCTCCATACCAACGCTTGGTGATTGCACCTTTCTTCGACACGTACAGGTCCATGCCCAATATCGGGCGCACACGCATCTTGAAGATCTTGTTTTTCGTCAGTATGTGCAACGACGGGTCAGCCAACGAGAGGTTAGAGACAGGTGTTATCCATTGAGTCACATGCCGATAGCCGTAACTATGATATACAGGCAAGGTGTCAAGTTCGAGGGCATAGTCCTGCATGTAGAACTGCAAGTCTTCCTTCTGCCTACGTGACAACAGACTGTCCTTTTCCTGTGCTGTGCGTAGCATCGTGGCAATCTGCACGCGGCTGTACGGACGAATAGCCTCCGTCAGGTCAATCAGGCCGTCGGTGGCAAGTTCATCAAGGAAGTCATATACTTCCGTATATTCCAACGCTTCAGGTATTGCTTGCGCCTTTACCTGAACAGCCAGTGCCAACAGACACACGATAACAATAGCCCGGATACGCATGTGCTATGTTTAGATTTTGGAACAATCACTTCTTACCTTTCGACGAATAACGGGCGTTGAGAGCCGAAACAACCTCTGCAGTAATGTCGTAACCGTCAACAGAGAGAAGGATATTATCCTTAGCGTTGTTCGAGAAGATCATCTGATAACGTCCCTCTGCATTCAGTTCCTTCAGATAACTGAGAATCGTGTCAGCCAATTGAGCCTGCAGTTGCTGGTTCTCCTGAAGAATCTCCTGTGTCAGTTGCGCCTCGCGGTTCTCAAGATCCTGTTGTTTCTTGAGGATGCGCTGTTGTTCACTCTCAGCACGCTGACGGCTAAGGAATGCGTTGTTCTCCAGTTTCTTCTGAAAGTCCACCATTTCGTTTTGCAGCGTACGAGCTTTCTGGTTCAGTTCCATACGAGCGTTCTCCTGACGGGTCATCAGTTTGTCCTGCGCCTCCAGAGCGAAGGTGTAACCTTGGAGGATAGAGTCCAGATTGACATACGCTACGGGTAACTGTCCTTCGGGTGCAACAGCAGCCACCTCAACTTGTTTCTGCTCCGGCTTGGAGGAAAATACGATTACAAACAAGGCTGCTACAGCAGCAACCAGAACCACATTGATTACAATTTGTGCTTTATTCATTTTAATATAAATTTGATTATTCTTTTGGGTTATAAATCTTTCGGATTGAGGCGCAATGGATTACCTCGTTGTGCTTGACGATCCTGAGAACGTGTGCAACCTACTCCACGCTCACGCATGGCTTGGTTCTGTCCGACGTCTTGCGAATGGAATGCCCCGTTCTTTTTAAGGATTATTCGCGCACACATTCCGATAATGCCTAATCCTAAGAGGATGATTGATATGATGATTGCTTTGAGCATTTAGATTGTGTCGATAAAAGATTTTTGTTTACGATTGAACATCAGTATGCCCACTATCAGCAGCAGCAGAATAATAGCCGCGCTATATCCAAGAGCCTGCCAACTGAACTCGCCTGCTCCGTATGCACCATACTTAAAAGTCTCGATGACAGCAGTCATAGGATTGATGAGCATGATTTTGTGTAGTGTAGGATTGGTGACGTAACTTAGCGGATAGACAATCGGCGTAGCATACATCCAAAGCGACACAAAGACACCGAAGAAGTTCGTCAGGTCGCGATACTTGGTGGTGAGTGACGAAACAATCAGTCCGAGCCCCAAAGCCAATCCCTGAATCATAAGCACCAGTAGGGGGAAGAGCAGCAGATAGATGTTGGGGCAAAGGTGCACGCCCTTGAACACGAACATCAGATAGACAATAACAAATGTACCGAGTTGTAGCGAGAAACGGAACAACTTTGATGCAACAACCGATACCGGTGATACCAGTCGCGGGAAATATACTTTGCCAAACAGACCTGCGTTCGTCTGGAACGTGTTCGAAACGGCAGTAAGGCACTCCGAGAAATACTCCCACAGACAAATGCCGCTCAAGTAGAACACCGGTTGCGGAATATCGTCTGTCGGGATACCGGCTATACGACCGAACACCACGATATACATGAACATCGAGAACAGCGGCGATATGAAGTACCACCCCATACCAAAGATGGTCTGCTTGAACTGGACGGTAATGTCGCGCTTGACAAAGAGCCAAATCAGGTATTTCTTCGCCCATAACTCCTTCAAGCCAAGTCCTTTGGCAAACGTATTCGGAGAAATCTCCGTAGTCCAATAATTATCTTGTACCATAGCCATATTACACCGTATCCATAAATGATTTTTGCACCTTATTGAACATCATAAGGCCGAAGATTAACAAAACCAGTGTAAAACCGGCACTATACGCCAGCCAC
>JAFSXJ010000114.1 GCA_017444065.1 Paludibacteraceae bacterium
CATATTTATAAAATTAATATTTCCATCTTTACAAGAAACAATTAGCCTTTTTTTTAAATATTTCATACATAATATTTCATATCCAAAATTAATAATATCAATGCAATTATATTTATTATTATAATCTAAAAAAAATAAGCTATTATCTTTTCCTCCACTGGCCAGTAAATTAAAATCATCTATAAAAATTAGATGTATAATACCATTTTTGTTTGCTTTTAATTTATATTTTGCTAAATAATTATAATTAAATGGTGACCCTCCCCATACCAAAATTTCTTTTTCTTCACCTGCAGTATATATTTCCATATTATAAATAGGATTATAACAACAAGTTAAAATATAATTAAAATTTAATGTTGTTAAACATATTTTTTGAGTGAGGGGGAAGATGAGTCTATCCGTTCAATCCGTGTGCCGGATAATCCCCTGCCAATTCAATCCGTAGCCGAAATCATACGTGTGGGCATCGGTGTCGGTGTAGCAGCGCAGATCCAATGGCTTGTCTTCGCAATGCTCCTCCACGGTCTGCATATCTGCCGGCATCTGGAAAGGCAGACGTGCTGAGGGCTCATGACTGCCAAAGACGATGTCCAGAGCCGCTTGCGTCTGCACATCAAACGTCAGCAGCACAGCGTCTGCATAAGGCTCTATCTCTGTCATTACAAACGGATTAGCCGTGTTCACCACGACTATCAGCGGTTTGCTTTGCAACTTGTGCCTCGTGTCCTGCACCAGTTGCATGTCAGCTTTGTTTATGGTGTGCGTGGTCTTTCCTTTGTAACAGCGGTTGGTAAATGCTTCGTGCGGGTCGCCTCCTGCTATGCTCTGTTCGCGTGCCGCCTCGGCACAATAATCCTCGTATTGCAGCGAGATTGGCATGTAACCGTTGCCGCCGCTCTTTAGATCATCCAAACTATATCCGCTTCCGCCCATAGGGGATTCGATGAACACAATACCATAATCCGCTTCGCTTGCATCCGTCGTTCGGGTGAAACGTCCGCGGCACAGATACTCCGGCACAGGATCAGTTGTCTTCGCAGCCACCATCGTGCCCCAGTAACCTCTGTATTCAGGGCAATACCTGTTCGGAATATATGCTTTGCCTGCCGGCTTGAGCGGCAGCACGGCGCCATGGTTCTTAAGTAGGACTATACTATCGAGTTGAGCTTCGTAGCCGGCTTGCATCAGTTCGGGCGAGCCCACCACAGCCTCGGTGTCGTCGGGGTCAATGTATGGATTTTCGAACAGTCCTAAGCGGAAAATGTTCCTTAGCAGCCTTGCCGCGGATAGACGCATCCGTTGGTTCATGGTTTCTTCGTCTAGCTCTCGTACGCCCATCTGATAGGCCTCTAACACAGGTTGTATATCGCTGTTCCCGCCAAACTGGTCGCAGCCGGCGAGCAATGCTTTGTAGTGGCGTTCAGCAACGGTCAGTTGTTCCACGCCCCAGGGTTTGCCGCTATGTATGCCCGGGTGCACCTCATCTTCGGTCACACGCCAATCGGTGCAAACCACACCGTCATAATGTTGCTGTTCACGCAATTGATGGGTGATGATCTCGCGGTTGAACGCGTTGCCCACATTCTCGTCCGTCATGCCGAACGGAATCATGTAATACGGCATCACAGCGGCCGCCTTGCCGGTTTTGCCGTGCAGACGGAAGGCGCCTTCGGTGAATGGTTTCTTATGTTGCTCAAACTGTCCTCCGGGATAGACGGCATACTTGCCAAACCCGTAGTGCGCGTCTCTGCCTGCCTCACATGCACCTCCTCCGGGCCAATGTTTAACCATGCAGTTCACGCTCTCGTAGCCCCAACCATCGGCTATCTCCTTGTCGGCGTCCGAGGTCTGGAAACCGTCGATGTAGGCTCGTGCCAGCTCGGTCACCAGCTCCGGGTTACTGCCCATCGAGCCGACGTTTCTGTACCAACGCGGGTCAGTGGCAAGGTCAATCTGTGGGGAAAGCGCTGTGGTAAAACCTAACGCGCGGTACTCTCTCGAGGCAATCTTGCCGAATGTTTCTACGATGCTTGGACTGAACGTCGCCGCCAAGCCTAACGGTCCGGGCCACATGGATATCTGTCCGCCTCCGCCTGCATTGAACTCGGCATCTTTGCGTGCACTGTGACGCGGGTCGGATGAGTTGTTGGCGGGAATCCCCCATGGCAAGTTCTCCACGAACGCCTGCACATTGTTGCTCCAGCGTGCGGCAATACGCGGCGACTCGACGATGGTCACCAGCAGATGCCGCACGTGGTCGCGTTCGAGAAACGCCTTCTGATGATCGGTCAATGCCGCGTGGTCGTCGTTGTCCGGGTCAAACGGATGGCCGTTGTAGTGAGATACATCGTACGACGTAGCCGGTACGGCTTGGTGACCGGAGTAGAGCATCAGTCCGGCTATCTCCTCTATGCTCAGCCGGGCAACTAAGTCTTTGACGCGTTGTTCGACAGGCAAACGCCAATCTTCGTACGGCTCTAACTTGCCTGAACGACTGAGGTTTTTGAACCACAGGCCATCCTGCTCAATCAACTGAACGGTCGAATGAGCCGCCAAACCAAGCGTCGGACCTTTTGCGCCCTGATTGACCAGTATATATCCATCCTTTTGTATAATCATAGGGCAGGTTATTTCTTTAGGATGACGTATATGATTACCGGTGCGGCGACGAGGGAGGAGAGGGTGGAGATAGGCAGTGACAGACTCAGGCTATATGAGGCAATCGATACCATGCAGTCGCAGAGCAGCAGCAGGTTCGCGCCGAGCAAGGCACATGCCGGTACAGTCAGTCGGTGGTTGGAGGTGTGCATGATGCCTCGTGCCAGATGCGGCACAGCCACGCCGATGAACGCTATCGGGCCGCACCAGGCGGTCACGCCGCCGGCAAGCAGCGACGTGGCAAGAACGATTCCCAGGCGTGTGCGCTGTATATGGATGCCGAGCGCGCGGGCGTAGTTCTCGCCCAACAATAGACCATTCAGCGGCTTGAGCAGCAGAGTGACAATCAGCGCGCCGACAAGCAGGACGATAGCCATGACGGTCAGTTCGCTCCAGCCTACAGCCGACAGCGAGCCTAATGTCCACACGATGAACAGCTTCAGCGCGTCGGGGTTGGC
Source organism: Paludibacteraceae bacterium (assembly GCA_017444065.1). Taxonomy (GTDB): domain Bacteria; phylum Bacteroidota; class Bacteroidia; order Bacteroidales; family Paludibacteraceae; genus Colicola. Next base: position 3,120 of record JAFSXJ010000114.1, read on the forward strand.
GATGTTCTGCATGATGTTCACCAGTGCGCCGGCAATAGCGCCGACCATCATGCCGACGATGAGCAGACTGACGTTGTCCCTGACCTTGCCCGCAACGCTCATCACGAGCAGCAGCACGAGCGTCGAGCCGATGATGGCCGAGGTGGCGACAGTCCCTGCACCGGCTGTGACCATGCCGAACAGCGACGTGCACATCACCACGAACGCCACGCCCAGACTGGCGCCCGAGCTCACGCCCAGGATGTACGGTCCGGCGAGCGGGTTGCGGAACAAGGTCTGCATCAGTATGCCGCTGACACTCAGTGCACTGCCTGCGAGGATAGCCGTCAGGGCTTTGGGCAGACGGATATTGAGGAGGATGTGGTGGTAGATGCCGTTAGCACTGTTGGCACCATCGCTCTGTTCCCACAGGACACGTGGGGAGAACAGCGTGCTGCCGAGGCATATGTCCGCCACGAACAAGCCGAGCAAAGCGATGCCCAGCAGCAGAAACAGCAGTATGTTCCGATGGCGTGTCATAGTTCGTCAACAATTATCAACAATTATCAACAATTATTCGGCAATTAGCAAATAAACCTATATCAACCCCGAAACGCCTGTTGCCCTTCGGAAATAAACCTGAAAAACATTGTAGAAGGGTTTATTTGTGTTTTTGTTCTTGTTTCATTGCGTCGGTACCGTTATATGCATTTGCCGAACGCTAACGCGACTGCAAAGGTACGAAAATTTTCTGAATTATGCAAATAATTTATGAAAATAATCGTTCGAGCATAGCGAGATAAGAAAAATATTTGACATTTGCAAATAAATGTGCGATAAATGCCAAAAACAGGGTAAAAAGTGGGATGCAGTGGCAGAAGAAGAGTTTGGCACGGTTTTTGTAGGTATAATAATAGTACAAATCAGCCCAATGCGGCTGATAAATATTCTGTTGCGAGCCCGTCACGTATGGGCAATCTCCCTCTAATCACACTCTAATCGCGTCGAAACGCCCCGGTAATCACCCCGTTTTTGATTGGGTAAACCTCTACTCACTCCGTACTCACTCCGTACTCGCTCTGTGTCCGCTCTGTGTCCGCTCTGTGTCCGCTCTGTGCTTGTTTTATACTTTTTCGTAACTTGCTTTGTTTGAGAAGTTGAGGTGTCAAACCATACCCCGTAATTTGCAATGTGCCCGTTGCACGTGGTACGGATTTTTCGAATGGGTTGCTTTGTTTTATGTTGTAGAGCATTTTTGTGGCAGAAAACTTGCATATATTAAATATAATTCTTAACTTTGCACTCGTTTTTGGCGCGAAATGTTGCTTATTCTTGGGAATCATCTTAAAAATAGAACATTTTGGCATAAAAGGCGGAAATGTGTTGTAGAACATAAAACGCAAAAACGCCTATTACTACATAGTGTAATAGAGGTCGAAACGAAGAGTTTGCAGCAAAGCGCGGCAACAAAACAAGAATACAAGACGCATGTCACAACAAGAAGCCATAAAGTTATTCGACAGCAAGCGGATACGTACCGTTTGGGATGGCGAGCAAGAGAAGTGGTTCTTCTCTGTAGTTGATTGCATAGCAGTATTAACTGAGAGTGCAGATCCCCGAACCTATTGGAAAGTGCTCAAAATCAGACTGAAGAAAGAGGGAAATGAAACGGTTACAAATTGTAACCAGTTGAAATTAACAGCTTCAGATGGCAAGCAGCGCATGACCGATGTGGCTGATTTAGAGCAGATTTTGCGCCTTATCCAGTCCATCCCTTCCAAGAAAGCCGAGCCACTCAAACGGTGGCTGGCTGAGGTCGGAGCGCAGCGAATAGATCAGATGATTGATCCGGAACTGACGTTCCAGGCGGCAGTAGAAGATTATCGCAGGCAGGGCTATAGTGACAAGTGGATTGAGAACAGATTGAAGTCTATTCGGACACGGAAAGAACTGACAGACGAATGGGAACGTTCGGGAGTGCATGACAAGAAAGACTTTGCTATACTGACGAATATCTTAACCAAAGCCTGGAGCGGGATGACAACAGGGGAATACAAGGAATATAAGGGCTGACGAAAGAGAATCTGCGAGACAATATGACCACGTTGGAACTGGCATTGAACACCTTAGCCGAGGCGGCCACGACGGAGATTTCCCGCAGCAGAAACCCTCAATCCATGGCAGAAAGCAAGCGCGTAGCGCAGAGCGGTGGCGAGACCGCCAAACTGGCACGCGAAGATATAGAGCGCAAGACGGGCAGAAGCATCGTGTCGCATCAGAAAGCCTCTGATTACATCCGCCCGATTGAAGATGCGGAATCAAAAGAACTTAAATAAGAATGATAGATTCCATGAGTCCCGTACTCATGATTGTGAATAGAAATAACCCCAAATAGAAACATAATTCAGAAAAATTTAACAAATTATGAAACATATTTTTACATCATTCAAACAATTTATTACAAAGCCCCTGTTAGTCGCATGTGCCCTGCTCGCGATGAGCGGGAATGCGTGGGGAGATGATTGTAATTATATTACAAATCAAACAGGAACGGTTAGTTCTTATATAAGTAGTGGTAAAGGCACTTTATTTAATCCGTATAAATATAAACTGAATACTTATACCAGTCTCGGTTCCATCACAAATACGTATGGTGTGACTAAAATCTCGTGTTCTGTAAAGTTAAATAGTGTGACTGCGGGCAAGTCTGCGAAAGCAAAAGTCCAATATTCTACAAATAATTCCAATTGGTATGATGTTGGCTCAGAGCAAACGATTAGTAATGGTGGCACAAAGACGTTCACTAAAAATAATTGCTCAATAGCGGCAGGTGGAACTGTGTATTTTCGAGTATACGTCACGAGTACGACAGAATACGGCCAATCTCGTTCGATGACAACTTCTTTGACCGTAACAATGGCCAAATCCATGTCCATCAACTCCACGGCTGCGATGTCATTCGGAAATGTGACGTATGGAAATTCTGGCACCGCGCAGACTCGAACGATTACTTATAGTAATGTTGAGACGGGCAAGACGATGAGTATCTCTTGTTCTAACACTACTGATTTTACAGTGGACCTCAACAAAACAGATCTTGATTGTTCAGGTACGGTTACTGCCACAGTTAATTTTGTGCCTCAAAGCGCAGGTAGCAAATCCGGAACAGTAACCATAAGCAGTACGAATGGCGTTAGTAGCATAACGTTCGACGTGTCCGGCACAGGCGTCCGTGCAGACTCTAAACTTACGATGAATGATGGTGCGGTTAATGTGAGTGTGGCCGGAATAAACGCGTCAACTTTGGATTTGTCAACGCTCATCGCTTCTAAGACCGGAAATGGCGCTGTTACGTATGAAGTGACAAGTGCTAACAAAACCTACGCAACCATTGCTGCGGATAAAAAGACTTTTTCTGCAACCGAGCCGGGCAACTATACTATTCGTGCAACCATTGCTCAAACAGATCAATACAATAAAGCATACAAGGATTTCAAAGTAACGGTTAACAAACTTGTTCCTACCGTTGAATGGAAAGAATATGATCATATCTATTCCGGCAATACGCTGACGGATGTGACGACAATCAAGTACGCAGACAAGACCGTTACCGGAGTGGGGATAGAGCTGACGTCGAAGAATATAAGCGTAATGACCGTAGAAGGCAACAATCTGAACGCACAAATTATTGCGACCCAGCAAGATGTACAGATTGAGGCAAAGACGGTTGAGACAACTTACTACAAATCCGTTACAGTTACAAATACCTATACGGTTGAGGCCAAGCAGACGCCTGTCTTCAAATTGAACGGAAAGGTGCTGGTCGCTGCTGATACAACCATTTACCTGAAGATTGGTGAGACAGCCGACATGGCATTTGAGAAGACAGACGAGACTCAGTTCTCCTATCCGACCACCAGCGGACAGGCAACCTACGCGCACAACAGCACCAATCATACCGGCGTGATTACTGCCAATTACTATGGTAATCGAACGATTGTGTTTGAGCAAACGGGTACGACAACAATCTTTGGGCACAAACGTACCATCACTATATATGTCCAGAAACATCCGGTAACTCTCGCTACAACCGCAGCCCTGAACAACAAGACTTGGCTTGTGGACGATGTGTTTGAAGGAGATGTATATACAGTTAATGCACCGGCTTCAGGTCAACCGGCGCAAAAAGAGGTTACGGTTACTTCGTCCAACACTAACGTGATCAAACTTGTCGATGGCAAGTGGAAAGCAGTAGGAGCTGGCGATGCCACGCTGACTATTGCGCAGGAAAGCAACGACTTCTGGACCGGTGCCAGCATCACAAAAGATATCCATGTAAGCAAGCACACACCGGTTATCACGTGGAGCAACGACATAGCGGCTACGCTCTATTGGGCAAGTGTAATCAATAGTCCTGTAACTTCCACGAACGATGAAATACCGTTTACCGTTACGTCAAGCAATACCAACGTGGCGGATTATGTCAATGGGAAACTTGAGGTATATAACATCAATGCCAATTCTGTGACTCTGACCCTGTCGCAGGAGGGTAACTACAAATGGAATGCAGCAACAAGCAACCTAACGAAGACATTTGCGGTGGCTAAACCCGCTAATCATGTGCCGTTCACGCTGTCAAGCAGCAATAAAGGTAATTTCCAAGTGTCCAAATCTTCTACTACATCTTGGACGAACACCGGATGTGATATGGGTAACACCAATTTATTTACTGTAACTACAGTCTATGACGAAAATGCTATTTATCATTTCACTGGTGTTCCTGATAAACTGACATTTGAAAGAACGCTTGATAAATTGATGGGGCAACTTCCCGGAACATATTTGTGCGAGGTATATGAGAGTCCAGACAACAGCACATGGACGCGGGCATGGTATCGTAATGACGAGACCGAAAATACTGGCACGCAGTCAGTTGAATTAAAACCTTCCACGCAATATGTCAAATTCCGTTACAATGGAACGCTCACAGCATTCTATAAGAACATTGCTGTTACAGAGCGCAAAGAGATTGTGGCTCCGACAAATTACGAATTCACGAGCGGTGGTATTGGCGACAATCCTACGGTACGTGCTATTCCGGTCGATTGGTACAATGTTAAATCGTGTGCGGTAACAATAGATGGTGCTGATGCCAAGTATTTCAAATTAGGAGATACGAGTGATACTATCCAATCAACACTCGACCACTTCAACACCTCCAAATTGACAGTAAAATATCTGCATGAGAAAATTGCTAAACATACAGCAACTCTTACAATAACCAGTGCTGATGGTAAGACGGCTTCGGTTACTCTCAAAGGCGAAACCACCAAGGCAGTACAAGAGATAATATGGAACGAAGACCTTATCGTTGACGGCAAACTTCTGTTAGCCAAAGATGTGCTGTACGAAGATGTAGCAACTGCTTCCAGCGGCCTGCCTGTTGAACTATACGTGGCAAACGATGAGACTAAGTTGACCGTGATTAATGGCGCGACCGTCAAAGGTTTAGTTGATGGTACTACAAAACTATATGCTCGTCAGGTGGGTAACGACAATAAATGGGCTGAGGTAACCGACAATATTGATGTGCAAATCACCAGTAAGAAGGTGCAAAGCATCGAATGGGATGATCCGCTGTCGAACATCCAATATACAAGTGGTGCAACTGCAAAAAATATAACTTTATCTGCTCATTCATCTGCAGATCCCGAGTTGCCTATTACCTATACGTTGGATAACGATGCCAAAGCGTTTGCTTCAGTTAGTGGTAATACGCTGACTATCACCGGTAACGGAACAGGCAAGATTACCGCAAAGCAAGCCGGCAATAGCACCTATGTGACTGTTTCTGCAACGCGTACGTTAACTTCGTACGACCCGAATGAGAATTGCACGCAGTCCAATATCTCACTCGAAAGCACAAGTTTTAACTTGAGTATGGGGGATGTGAAGAATTTGGATTTGTCGGCTGAACCAGAACAACTGACGTTCACAGCAAAAGTAGGTGCAGGTTCTTTGATCGTTGAACAATGGTATGATGATGAATGGAATCCGGTAACAACTTTATCCCAGGCTTCTTCAAAGAGTTATGGTCCGTACTCGCTTGATCGCAGAGCTACCAAAATAAGATTTGAAGCAGGTAAAGCGTTAAGTCTAAGTCTAACCCACAATGTAAGTAACGTAAATGTCTCCAAGGCACGTTATCTTGAGGTGGCAGAAAACTACATGGATTTCTCGTCCGTGCAATTAGGACAAACCGTAAAACGTCAGTTCTCAGTGAACTATTCAGACGCCTCGGGCGTGTTCCAAGTTAAGTTGGAAAAATCGAGCGAGCAGTTCGAACTGCTGACTCAAACATTAGGCTCCGGTTGCGGCGCAACAACTGAACAGGCTGATGTTATCAAAGTGAACTGTACCGGCAAGAGCAAAGGAACGGAGGAAAATGCGGTTATTATATCGAATAATTCTCACAGCTTAAGGGTGCCCTTGACTGCTGTGGTAACAGGCTTGACTCAACAGATCTATTGGGGATTTGACGATACTGAAGAAATACAGACCACCGACAATATTCAACTTTCTGCCACAGCAGACAGCGAGTTGCCTGTAGCCTTCAGCTCCGGCAATGAGAGTGTAGCGAAGATTAAGAAAGTAGGAGAAAACTATTATCTTGATATTATTAAGGATGGTGAAGTAACTATCACAGCCTCGCAAGCTGGTAATGAGGAATGGGAATCGACACAGAAATCCTGCATCTTCACTATCAGCAAGGTTGATCCGGTGATAACAAAGGTGCCTTCTGTTGACGAAATTGTTCTTCCGAAGCAATTGAAGGATTGCCAGTTCAACAACGATGCAGTGACATCTGTTCCCGGCTCGTTTGAATGGCAGACGCCGACCACCGCTGTAGAGCGTAACAATACAGGTTATACTGCTGTATTCAAGCCGACAAATGGCAATTGGTACAACACTACTACTTGCACGGTTGTAGTGCCCGTGGCAAAAGATCCGCAGTCTATCACGTGGACCATCCCGGGCGAGACAAACAATTATGTTGAGATCTACTGCAACGCATCGCTCACCTTTGATGCCGGCGCGACAAGTGGACTGAATGTGAAATATACCTCATCAGATGACCAAATAGCCAATGTAGATGGTAGCGGTAACCTGCGTATCAGTCGTGGCGGTGAAGTGACGATTACCGCGACGCAAGAGGGCAACGAGACCTATGCTGCTGCAACTCCGATAGTTAAGACAATTAAGATCCTGCGCGTAAGCCCGACCATCACAACTTTGCCTATAGCTGAACCAATGAAGATTGGCCGCAATCTATCAGACGCTACACTCAATGGCGGTTATGTAGAGCTGGGCGGACAACAAGTATTCGGCAAATTCTCATGGGTGGATGGTAATACTACCCCGATGAACGTGGCAGGTACGTTCACAAAGCAGATCGTGTTTACTCCAACAGAGGCAGGCTGGTATGAACCGCAGTACGATGAGTTGGAAGTAGTTGTTGAGAAGTATGCTCCGGTAATAGAGCACACTCTGACTGCTGAAGCAATTACGTATGGCACAGTCCTAACTGGAACCAACGGATTGAGTGGCGTAGTGGTTGCAACAGATACTGTCAAGAAACCGAATGTAACGGTGGATGGTACGTATGCTTGGGCAGCTAAAGATAACTTGTATGATGTAAGCACCTCAACCGCTACGGTTGTATTCAAACCGACAAACAATTTGTGGTACAACGATGTTGAAATTGAAGCGCCGCTAACGGTCAATCCCACAGCAATCACTTATACAGCTACTGCAACCATTGAAAGAGGCCAGCGTTTGGCGGATGCGTTGTTTGATAATACTACCAAGGGACTTAGCAATGAGGACGTGGAAGGGGCAATCACCTGGGCAGTAAATGTTGACCCGACATCAATGCCAACTGAAAACGGTACGTATGATATCTATGTCATTGCAGCAGAAGGAAGTAACTATCTGAGCGGCAATGGTACATGTGTGCTGACCGTTATACCCGGAATAGTGTTTGAGGGCAATGCCGCTACAAATGCAACAGATTGGGGCAATAGTGCAAACTGGGCTGGTGCAGATAATCTGCCGGGCGAGAACGACCGTGTAGTTATCAATGCCAATGTAGATGTGACCGGTGATGTGACCGTCGGAGGTGTAACCATCAATGCCGGCAAGACCATCACTATCAAAGATGGCGGTACACTTACACTTGGCGCAGAGAGTTCATTGTTCCGCGACACATACGGCAACATCGTTGTCGAGGCCGGTGGTAAATTGAACCTCAATGCAGGTGCACTTGAAGTGAACGACTTTACGCTGTACTCGGTATTTGAGGGACAACAACCTAAGTCCGGTCAGGTGAACGGTCAGGAGCAAGTGACTGCTCATGGCAAGGCTTACTTCATCCTTGATCTTGATCCGGCAGGAAAGGCAAGTTATGGTTGGTACACGTTTACCGTTCCGTTCCCTGTAGATGAGCTGCGTGGCGTATCGCGCTTGGCTTCCAATGGCCAGTGGCAAACACTTACCAACGAAAGGAACTATGCCGTAATGGCCTTCCATGAGGATCTGCGCACAACGACCAAGAACGGTTGGAAGAAGTACACAGGTATCCTGCAGCCGGGTGTGGCTTATACGATGACAATTGACTCAGACATCAATACATATCGCTTCGAGAAGCTTGATAATGGCTCCTTCGATGCAGCCGCAACACAACAAGTGCTGCAAGTATCTGATGGCGAGGCTACTGATAAAGGCTGGAACGGCTTAGGTAACGGAACAATGCGTTATATCACCATTGACGAGGAGCCTGTAGTGCAAGTTTACAGCCATAGCGGTTGGAACTACCTGCCGGTTAACGCTGCTGATAATGCATTTGCAGTTGGCGCAGCATACTTCTATCAGGCAGATAACAACGGTAGTGAGCTGAATTTGAGCGCTGCGGTTAATCCGAGTAGCATTGCTCGTGCCCCGCAACGCGAGAGCTATAACAACCGTTTCGGCGTTACGCTGAAGGCTAATGATGTTGTAAGCGACCGTCTGTTTGTAACTTGTGACGACGAGGCTACAGGCACATACACCATCGGTAAGGATGTTCAGAAGATGGGCGATGTGACCGGAGCGAAGGTAGCACGCCTCTGGACGAACGCTAAGGGCACGAATCTTTGTGCAGTTAATGCAGCCTACATCAACGATCAGGCGATTATTCCGCTGCAGTTGTTCTCGCCGGTAAGTGCAGAATATACGTTGTCGCTGGATAACAGCACTGAGGAGGACGTTTATCTGACACGTAATGGCATCATCGTTTGGAATCTGACAGGAAGCGATTATACCTTCGAGCTCAATGCCGAAACCGATGATACGTACGCTCTGCAAGTGGTTCGTCGCATCAACACAATCACTACAGGTGTTGATCAATTGAACGACGAAGCAAAACGCGGCACGGATTTTGTGGAGAAAATGATTGTGAATGGACAACTCTTTATCCTGCGTGACGGCGTATTGTACGACGCACAGGGTAAGAAGGTATCTGAGAAATAATTGACATGAAAATGTACGATATTATGCAACTGAAGCAATATATGGCCCCCACAACCGATGTGTTTACTTTCGGACCGAATGAGCGCTTGATGGATGAACCTATCATCATGGCCGGTTCGCCGTCTATGCCAAACCCGGCTCCTATCCGTAATCCGCTGGATTAATTGAGATTGGGGCAATAAATGAAGCGGGCGTGTCTGTAATGACTCGCCCGCTTTGCTGTGTAATAGCATCCAAGATTGGCTGCTGCATTCTTTTGGCATCCAGGATTGGCTGCCGGCAATGTTATGCGTTCTCTTTGCGTTTCTCGATGCGGGCATCCAAGGCATCCAGAGCCTCGGCGATGGCCTGCTCGAAGGTGTCGCAGGTCTTTGAAGCGAACAGGTCGCCTACGCGCACATCAGCCTGCTTGTTCAGGATGGTCGCCGGTTTGACAACCGACAGGCGGATATTCAACTCGTCGTCCTCGCGCAGATGACGACCGAAACGTGCGGTTTTCTTGTTGATGTAATCCTCGAGCTGCTTGGCAATCTCGAAGTTAAGAGGTTGAACTGTCAGTTTCATGATAGTATGTATTTAATGATTAGTAAATATGTTCTATTTAGAAAATAAACCTAAATAAACCCCGCTGTTTGCTATTGTCCTGGCGGACTCAATATCTTGTGCTGCTAACGGCCTCGTTCATACAAGTATGACGCGTTCGTCATCATCCCAAGCTACACTCTTCGAGTAACAGCAAACATCGGCAATAAACCTAAAAAACATGGCAGATTATGTGTGCCATACATCCTAAAAGACTACAAAAATTATGCCATAATGTCAGTTTGTCAGCATTTGGAACGATATTTGCACCGCATTTAGTAGAACGCTTCGCTCAAAGAGAAAAGACCGCAGGCACGCCTGCTCAATGAAAAAAGCCGGATTACCTGTCTAAGACGAAACATAGTAGGCTTTTATCTTTTTTAGTGAGCGCAGCAAATGTTTTTTCGACTAATATATAAATATCTACAATATGAACAAAGGTAACATTGGGGTAACATCAGATAACATCTTCCCCGTCATCAAGAAATTTCTCTATTCCGATCACGAGATCTTCTTGCGCGAGCTTATCAGCAACGCTGTGGATGCCACGCAGAAGCTCAAGACCCTTTCTTCCGCCGGTGCCTTCAAGGGCGAACCGGGCGACATACGCGTGCGCGTGAAAATTGATAAGGATAAGAAGACCCTCACCGTCAGCGACCACGGCATAGGCATGACCGCCGAGGAGGTCGATAAGTACATCAACCAGATAGCCTTCTCCGGTGCGGAGGAGTTTGTCAACCAGTACAAGGACAAAGCCGAAGCCATCATCGGACACTTCGGTCTGGGCTTCTACAGCGCATTCATGGTCAGCGACAAGGTCGAGATATTCTCGCAGAGCTACAACGAGGACGCCAAAGCCGTGCACTGGTCATGCGAGGGCAGTCCCGAGTACCAGATGGAGGAAACCATCAAAGCCGAGCGCGGTACGGATGTTGTGCTGCATATCAACGACGAGTTCAAGCAGTACCTCGAGGACGCGACCATCGAAGGCCTGCTGAAGAAGTACTGCAAGTTCCTGCCTGTGGAGATTGCATTCGGCATGAAGAAGGAGTGGAAAGACGGCAAGCAAGTGGAGACCGGCGAGGAGAACATCGTCAACAACACCAACCCAGCCTGGACGCGCAAGCCTGCCGACCTCAAGGAAGAGGACTACAAGTCCTTCTACCGCGAACTCTATCCCATGCAGTTCGACGAGCCGCTGTTCCACATCCACCTGAACGTCGATTATCCTTTCCACCTGACGGGTATCCTCTATTTCCCGAAGATAAAGAACAACCTCGACGTCCACCGCAACAAGATTCAGCTCTATTGCAACCAGGTATTCGTGACCGACGAGGTGGCGAACATCGTGCCCGAGTACCTGACCCTGCTCCACGGCGTGATTGACAGCCCGGACATTCCGCTGAACGTCAGCCGTTCGTACCTGCAGAGCGACAATAACGTCAAGAAGATATCTTCGCATATCACCAAGAAGGTGGCTGACAAATTGGCAGAGCTCTTCAAGAACGACCGCGCGGACTTTGAGAAGAAGTGGGACGACATCAAGCTCTTCATCCAGTTCGGAATGCTCAGCGATGAGAAGTTCTACGACCGCGCTATCGGTTTCGCCCTCTTGAAGAACATCGACAAGCAGTATTTCACGCTCGACGAGTACAAGGCGAAAGTGAAAGATGCCCAGACTGACAAGAACGGCGACCTGATTCTTCTTTACACGCAGGATGCGGATGCTTCGTACACCTACATCCAGCGTGCCAAGGAGAAAGGCTACGATGTCCTGCTCATGGACGGCGAGATTGACGTGCACGCCATGAGCCAGTTCGAGCAGAAAGCCATGGGCGACGGCGAGGAGGAGAAGCATGCACTGCGTTTCGTCCGCGTGGACAGCGACGTGATTGAGAACCTCATCGTCAAGGAGGACAAAGCCGCCGTTAACCTTACCACCGAGGAAGAGGATGCCCTCCGCTACTCGTTCGAAGGTCTGCTGCCGAAGAATGACAAAGTGAACTACGTGGTCAGCCTCGAGAACGTCAGTGCCGACGCACTGCCCGTCTTCCTCACGCAGAACGAGTGGATGCGCCGAATGAAAGAGATGTCCGCCCACCAGCAGGGCATGTCGTTCTACGGCCAGATGCCTGACTCCTACAACCTCGTGGTGAACATTGCTCACCCGAAGGTGCAGGCGCTGCTCGCCGAACTGAAGGAAGCTACCGGCAACAGCCTCGATGACCTCAACCAGCAGGTAGAGGCACTCCGCAAGGAGCAGGCTGCCGAAAAGGATGCGAAGAAAGACGAGCCCAAGGAGGGTGAAGAGAAGCGCGACCTGACCAAGGAGATTGCTGCCCTGCGCGAGCAGATCAAACAGCACTATACGGACAGTGCCAAGGACAACGACAAGGTCAGCCAGCTGCTGGACATCGCGTTCCTGGCATCCGGCCTGCTGAAAGGCGAAGCCCTTGCCAAGTTCGTCAACCGCAGCGTGGACCTGCTGTAAGAGTACCGATTTCACGTAATAAACGGAATATAAGTCACCAAAGCCGCTCTTTCGGGCGGCTTTAGTGTTTTGTGTCGTATATAGGGTAGGGCGATGTCGCTAATTATTTTTCGTCAGTGTTGATTAGCAGTGCGTTGCGAAATCATTTGTCGCAATGAAATATTTGGATGTATCGGATATTTTCCGTAACTTTGCACTCGATTTTGGAACGTAATTTGTACGTTTCTGTTAAACAAAATCACCTTTTATTATGGAACGCGCATGTATGTATTGTCTCATTTTCGCCCTTATGACCGGGTGTGCTGCCCCGCATGGCAACAAAGCGGATGTATCTTCGGCTGAAACCGTTCTGACGTGTGCCGATTCGCTTGAGCGAACATCCACCGTCTATGCAGACACGGCGACCTTGCAACAGGCGTTGCGGGTCTTTACTGCACACGAACGCACGCAAGCGGTCGCCAAAACGCATTACCACCTCGGCAACGCGTACAAAGCATTGGGCGAAGACTCACTCGCTTTTGATTCATACGCGCAGGCTGCCGACCTCTTTCTTGCAGCCAGCGATTCGGTCTATTATCCTCTGTCCGTATTGGAGATGAGCCTGATTGCCGAACGGCGGTACAATGAGGACGGCAATGCCACGATGCTGCACGCTATTCGCACCCTGCAACGCAGGATTATACACGAAAAGGTGCAGAACAACCGCTGGAAGTCGCTGTGGTGGCTGTTGTTACTCGTTGTGATTGCGGGTGTCGGGACTGCAGGCGTCATCATTTGGCGTAGAAAACCGGTATCCGGGCTTGCCGTCACACGCGAAGATCTGGATCGGAACATTGAACTGGTGCTGTCGCAAGGGAGTATTATTGTCACCCTTCATTGGCGAGACTATCCGGAGTTCTGCCGGACAGCCAATGCCTATCTCTACAATACGGTTGACAGGCTGCAAACCGCAAGTCCGCAACTCTCGGAACAGGATATCCGCTTCCTCATCCTTGTGCTGCTTGACCTGCCTGCCAAGGAGATTGCAGGTATCATGAGTCTTTCACAAAACAGCATAAGCAATAAGAAAACACGCACGGCGCAGAAACTTGGTACCATTGCTGCTGACCTGCGGGAAACAATCATTCGTATAACCCTCAAAACAAAAGAAAAATGAAAACGAATGTATTCTTCAGCGCACTATGCCTGCTCGTTTCAATAAGCACGTGCGCAGACAACAAAAAAGCGACAGCTACCAAGATTACACAAAACGGTAACGAAAAAACGGTCTATGTCATGACAAGTGACGGGAAGGCAACGGTTACAACAACCGGTTCGTCTGACGGCAGGAAAATGTCCACTACTATTACCAAACAAGGTAATGGAAACACGGCTTCTGTCCTCACAAGCGATGGAGAGAGTCTAATAGACATTGACTTATCTGGTCTCAGGGAAGATCTCCCCAAGCTCCAGGCGGAAGAGATGCCGGAATACACAGGCGGCATGTCGGCGATGATGAGCTTTATCATGGAAAACATTAAGTACCCCGAAGATGCCAAGAAAGCCGGTAAGGAGGGACGGGTCGTATGTTCATTCATTGTTGACAAGGAAGGCAGAGTGACCGAACCGCATGTCGTTCAGTCCAGCGGCACGCAGAGCCTTGATGATGAGGCGGTGCGTCTCGTGAGCCTTATGCCGGACTGGAAGCCCGGCAAGGACAAAGGCGAACCGGTCAACGTGCTCTACACCATTCCTATACTGTTCAAACTGAAATAACACAAGGGATGTGTAACCTTTTGCCCTGTGTTGTATCATATATACAGAACAACACTTGTTACGTTCAGCCGCATGGCATTGAATGGGATGATGGCATATACCTATATGTTTTAACTAATACCTTTAATTAGCGCTATATCGACTACTCCCATTCAGCCATGTGGTTGTTTGTATGTGTCCCTGTCTGCCTAATCAGCTTGTTTGCCTCCAAAATGACAAGTTCACTTGTACATTTCAAGATATTCATGGCAGTTCTTGTGGATTTACACTACTATGTATTGCATAGTTCTAAAATAATTTGTATCTTTGCATCGGATTTACGAAATCAATACAAACAACAAATAATTATACAGAATTATGGAAGCAAAGAAACTTACCCGCAGTGCCAACAAGATGCTGGCAGGCGTATGCGGCGGAATCGCCGAGTATTTTGACATTGACCCGACGCTGGTACGCGTCTGCTATGCCGCACTGACCATCTTCAGCGCCGGATTCCCCGGAGTGCTGCTGTACATCATCATGTTGATATTGATGCCGCGTTCTGATTACGAGCAGTTGAACTAAAATCAGCAACAGGTATGGTGGATAACATCAAAAGCCAGATGCGCAAAGGCGTGTTGGAATATTGCATCCTGTCCGTCATCAGCCGGCAGGAGGTATATACATCCGACATCCTTGAAGCGTTACGTCAGGCAGACCTGCTGGTGGTGGAGGGCACGTTGTACCCTCTGCTGTCAAGGCTGAAGAACAACGGACTGCTCAAGTACCGCTGGCAGGAGTCAACCGACGGACCGCCGCGCAAGTACTTCACCCTGACCGATGAAGGGCGACAGATACTCACCGCACTCAACCAGGAGTGGGAAACAATCACCAAGGCAATCAGCAAAATAACCCAACAATGAAACTTACACGTTCAATCAACCTGCAAGGCGTCGTGTTCAACATCGATGAGGACGCCTACCAACTGCTCAGGGATTATCTGGCGGACATCGAGAGCCGCCTGCCCGGCGATGAGCAGAAAGATGTGATGTCAGACATTGAGAGCCGCATAGCCGAACTGCTGCAATCCGCATTGTTCGCGCAGAAGGTCGAATCCGTTACTATAGATATGGTGCGCAACGTGCGCACGCGTATAGGCGAGCCCGACGAGTTCGGCGAGAACAAACGTCCTGTATTCAAACGCGAACGCATCAGCTGTCAGGGCATAGGCCGCGTGCTGACTATCGTGCTCAAGGCTATACTGATTATCATCGTCCTGCAATTGGCGTTTCCCGTACTGGCGGTACTGTTCAGCCTGCTGGCAGCATTCTTCGGGGTGAGCATCGGCGGTATGGCACTTATTCCTGCACTGGGCTTCGAACTCTTGGGCGGCAGCACGGCGTGGGTGTGGATACTGTGCCTGTCTGCAGCTGCGTCTGTGATCATTCCTTTGTATGTTATCGTACACTGGATTGTCAAGTTCAGCCGCGAGCGCAAGCACCCGAGTCTGCGGTTCTGGATTATCACGCTACTGCTGTGGCTGCTCTCGTTGGGCGGTCTGCTCGCCTCTGCCGCCAAGGCACTTGAGGTGAACGGTGATAATATCGTCACGGTGCTTGAGAAGCTTGACGAGTGGGACGAGGACAGTCTGCCCGCCAGCGTCGTGCGTGAGGTGGAGCCATTCCACGCAGTGGATATCACTGGTGCTGTGAAGGCGGAGATATTTGTCGGCGAACCCCAGGAACTGCATGTACTCTGTTCTCCGGACGGAAGTATCACTACGGAGGTGCGTGACGGCGTGCTGCATGTCGCAGGGCACGGCAACCATTCGGGGAAAGTGCGGGTCAGCCTGCCTTCGCTGGATGCCGTAACATTGACAGGGGCAAGCAAGGCGGAGATACACGGCATAGCGGACGAACTGCGTGCCGATCTCAGCGGCGCCAGCAAACTGGATGCCGAAGATTTCTTCGTGCAGAACCTGCATATTGATGTCAACGGCGCCAGTAAGGCGGAGGTGAATGTGTCCGGCGAACTATGGGCGCAGGCTGCCGGTGCCAGCAAGATCAAATACCACGGCAATCCCGAGGTCAAAGAGTGCATCAGCAAAGGTGCCAGCAAGATCAAACGGGAATAACCTCTGCCGTATCATATCCGAACAACATTTGTCCAGTGCAACCGCATGGCATGGATGGGGTATAGCATATGCCTATATGTTTTAACTAATACCTTTAATCAGCGTTATATCGACTACTCCCCTTCAGCCATGCGGCTGGTTTGACCATTATTAATGCAAGCCCGCTATGAACGGGCTTTCTTTTGGCATAAAAATTGCCATTAGTGTCCACTAAAAATTTGGAAAAAGTTCTTTGACTTATTGAAAATTAGTTTTTTACAACGAAAATATGTGCGCGACGATTTAATTTTGTAATTTTGCAGTTAAATTGCTAACTGCTTATGCATCAAGATAAATACG
>JAFSXJ010000115.1 GCA_017444065.1 Paludibacteraceae bacterium
CCAAGAAATCAATGAAAAGTTAAAGTGTGCCATTGCGGTATGAGAAATAAGTTTTTATTCATACTTCTATCACGATTGGAGCAGTCCGGACTAAATTATGCCGTGATACGTGGTTGGGAGAATATCCCTAATACCATGTCCGGTGGAGATCTTGATTTATGGATTGATCGTTCGCAGTATGTTCAGTTTATCCAAGTGCTAAAGGCTGCTCTTGCTCAAGCAGATGGATGTGTCGTTTCTTTCTTGGATAATCTAATGGTTCCCAAATACACATTCATGGGAATGGATTGGGGCTTGCAGATGGATATGGCTCTTCATGCCACGCAGTACCGCTGTGCTGTGTCTTTACCCGAACAGATTATATGGAGGAATATAGTTTATCATAATGGTTATAAGGTAATAGCGCCCAAGGCTGACGCGTATATGGCGTTCTTTAAGGAGGTGCTGAATAATGGCTATTGTCAAAAGGAACAATACATATATAATCTTCGCGATGAACTGAAAGCTTCTTCACCGGACGATATAAAGGATAATCTTTGTATCTATTCAGATGCGACCATACAAACATTCCAACAACAAGTGTTGGATGAGAAGCGAACAGAGTTCAGTGGATTGAGAAGGATGCTTTGCCGTGAGTTCCTTCCATCGATAAACACCCGCTACGTGCGAAATCAATTGATGAAGTGGAGGCGCATCTTTCGACACCCCGGCTATGTGATAGCTGTCTTGGGAACGGATGGAAGTGGGAAAAGCGCAATCATTGATGCTATTACGCCTTGGTTGGATGAAGCATTTCATAATGGAGTAAAATATTTCCATCTTAGACCTGGTCTATTGCCTGATATAGCTGTTTTGCTTGGGAAACGAACAGAAAGCGAATGCCATCCTGCTGTGGCATCGAACCCTCATATATATAAGCCGTCTGGCTTTTGGGGCTCAATGGCTCGTATCCTCTATTATATGGTGGATTATTTTATGGGGTACTTCTGGAAAGTGTGGAGACAAATTGCTTTGCATTCGAAGGTGGTCATCTTCGATCGCTACTATTATGATTACTACATTGATGCATGGCGCTATTTAGTATCGCTCCCACGATGGATTTTGCGGGCATTTGAAATATTCGTCCCCAAACCTGATGTAATACTATGCCTGGGGGGCGATCCTAATATAATTTATTCCCGCAAGCCGGAAACCACTTTGGAAGAGGTAACACGACAAACAGACGAATTGAAACGTTTTTCAGCCGAACGCACTAATGCGGTATGGATAGACACTACGCAACCCTTAGAAAATAGTGTGCTTGACGCAAAACGCGCAATTCTATCGGCGCTATCTAAAAGGTTTCGGAATGTGTTATAAACAATCAAATACAATATATTATGCAGATTATTGCACATAGAGGTTTTTGGAAAACTCAGGCAGAGAAGAATAGTCGCGTGGCTCTGGAGCGCGCGATAAAGTGTGGGTATGGATTTGAGACGGATTTCCGCGATTATGGTGGAAAGGTACTCATCTCGCATAATCCACCGATGGGCGACGAACTGACAGCGGATGAGTCGTTCCGCATGTATGCCGAGTCCGGCAGGAAGGGAACGTTAGCACTTAATATCAAGGCAGATGGACTGCAAGATATGATGCATGAGTTGTTGGAGAAGTACGGCATTACGGACTACTTCCTGTTCGATATGTCGGTGTGTGATACAATCCCGTACATCGAGCGGAAGATGAAGATTGCATCGCGCAGTTCGGAGTTTGAACCATATTTGCCGTTCTACAAGGATAGTAAGGTGGTTTGGGTGGATTACTTTGACGGAAGGACGAATATTGCAGATGAGTTGCGCAAGTATATTGCCGATGGGAAGACACCCAGCATCGTTTCGCCCGAATTGCACGGATTGCCGTATGAACCCATGTGGCAGATGCTACATGAACAAATCGCAAATGGAAAAATAGTAAATGATATTATGCTTTGCACGGATGTACCCGACAAAGCAGAACAATATTTTAACAGATGATAAAGGCGATTATATTTGACATGGATGGAGTGCTGATAGAGGCCAAGGACTGGCACTATGAAGCACTCAACAAAGCTCTTTCCCTGTTTGGGTTTGAGATCTCGCGGTATGACCATTTGGTAACATTCGATGGTCTTCCGACAAGTCGCAAATTGGAGATGCTTACTGTAGAGCGTGGACTTCCTCGCAGTTTGCATAAGTTCATCAACGAGATGAAGCAGCAGTACACAATGGACTATGTCTATACGTGCTGCAAACCTCGTTTCATCCATCAGTATGCGTTGTCGCGGCTTCATGCTGACGGATATCGCATAGCCTTAGCAAGTAATTCAATTCGTCACACGATTGAGTTGATGATGGATAAGGCGGGGCTGACCTCTTATATGGAGTTTATGCTGAGCAACCAGGACGTGAAGAAAGCCAAACCGGATCCAGAGATTTATCTTACAGCGATAAAGCGATTGGGATTGAAACCCGAGGAGTGCTTGATTGCTGAGGATAACCAGAATGGAATTCAAGCAGCATTAGCAAGTGGGGCACATCTGTTCAAAGTGGATACCGTGAATGATGTGACGTACACGAATATCAAACGTCGAATCGAAGAAATTGAGAAAGGAGGCAAAGGATGAATGTCGTAGTATTGATGGCAGGGGCAAGTAGTAACTTTGCCGAGAAAGGATATATGTATCCTAAATACCTGTTGGATTACAAGGGAAAACCCATTGTGCAGCACGTGGTGGATAGTTTGAAACCGCTGAATGCTAACCTGTCTTTTGTGATACTGAAAGAGGATGACGACAGGGCTTTTATTGCTTCCACGTTGCAGATCTTAGCTCCGGAGGCAAAGGTGTACAAGGTGAACAAACTGACGAAAGGCGCAGTATGTTCAGCATTGTTCGCGATTGATAGTATCAACAATGATGATGAGTTGCTACTGATTAACGGAGACCAGTTGCTCACAAACGGATTGGTGGAATCCATTGAGTCCTTCCGAACGAAGCAATACGAAGGTGGCATCGCGGTGTTCCGTTCGGTGCTTCCCCGCTGGAGTTTTGTGGCGCTGGATGAGGATGGACTGGTTTGCGAGACAAGTGAGAAACGTCCTATTTCTGATTTGGCTACAGCCGGTTGTTATTGGTTCAAGCATGGAAAAGACTTTGTGGAAGCAGCTTATAACATCATCCGCAAGGACGAGAACTATAGCGGCAATTACTATATTTGCTCGACGTATAATGAACTGATTTTGCGGCAGCAGAAAGTAGGAGTATATGAGATCCCGACAGAGAACTATCTCTCGTTTGCGACGCCGCAGTTATATGAAGAAAATAAAATCAAGTGATATGATTAATATTGTGATACCTATGGCCGGTGCCGGTAGCCGTTTTGCGAAAGCCGGTTACGCGAAACCGAAACCCTTTATTGACGTGTTGGGCAAACCGATGATTTGCCACGTGTTGGACAATCTGTATATGGAAGATGCTCAGTTCATTCTGATTGCGCGTCGCGAACATTTTGAAGCGGAACAAGAAACCGTAAAATGGATCGAAGCGCATTATCCGGTGCAGTGGGTGCTGGTGGATAAATTGACGGAAGGAGCGGCTTGTACGGTGCTCCATGCGCATCGACTGATAAACAACGAAGTGCCGATGATGATTGCTAATTCCGACCAGATAGTGGATATGCAGATTGCTGACTTCATTAAGGATTCAGATGCTCGCAAACTGGATGGTTCGGTGCTATGCTTTGAGGATAATGACACCAAATGGAGCTATGCCAAGATTGACGACAAGGGATTGATTACGGAGATCAAAGAAAAAGTAGTCATCTCGGAGCATGCAACGGTGGGGATTTACTACTTTGCGCAAGGACGAATCTTTGTAGAGAACGCAATTGATATGATTGTCCGCAATGAGCGTGTGAATAATGAGTTCTATGTGGCTCCGGTGTATAACTATGCGATTGCACAAGGCAAGCGATTTGGTATCTATAGCATCGACATGCAGCAGATGCACGGCACCGGAACACCGGAAGATTTGGATAAATATATAGCGTTCAAGACAAAATGAAAACCGCGAAGTTAGAGGATATGGTTAAGGGGTGGTACGTTGGAAACTTCGAGCCGACTCTCCTGAAAACCAACGATGTGGAAGTGGCAGTGAAAAGTTACAACAAGGGTGACTATGAGCAGCGCCATTACCACAAGATAGCCACGGAGATCACAGTTGTCACGCGCGGCAGAGTGCGCATGAATGGCGTGGAGTATAAAGAAGGTGACATCATTGTGATTGAACCTTTTGAATCAACTGATTTCGAAGCGCTTGAAGATGGAACGCAGAATACGGTGGTCAAATTCCCCGGAGCGAATAATGATAAATACTTAGTATGATTTAAAAGCAGGGATGTTATTTAATTCCATCACATTTGCTGTATTTTTACCTATTGTATTCCTGATATATTGGGTAATAGGGTATGCACGTTTGAATGCTGCGATTAAACTTGTTATACAAAATGGCTTCATTATTGTAGCCAGTTATGTGTTCTATGGTTGGTGGGATTGGCGATTCTTGTTACTTATAGCTTTCACCTCGTTCTGCTCTTGGGGCAGTGGATTGTTAATAGGGCAAGCCAATACGCAAAGCAAAGCTAAAGCATGGATGATTGCTAATGTCATTCTTAATCTTGGCATTCTGGCAATCTTTAAGTATTACGACTTTTTTGTAAGTGAATTGGGGAGAGTGTTCGGTATGTCCACAGATAACTTGCTGTTGCGTATAATTCTTCCGGTAGGCATTTCATTCTATACATTCCAAGCACTTTCATATTCAATAGATGTCTATCGTCGAAAAATGGAGCCGACTAAAGACATTGTTGCTTTTTTTGCGTTTATTTCGTTCTTCCCACAACTGGTAGCCGGACCTATTGAACGTGCAACAAACCTGTTGCCGCAATTCCAGCAAAACCGTACGTTCAATTACGCCCAAGCCGTTGACGGCATGCGGCAGATACTTTGGGGACTTTTTAAGAAAATGGTAATCGCAGATAATTGTGCCACGTATGTAGATCAAGTATGGTCAACCTATAGTTGTCAAAACGGAAGCACGCTCTTGTTGGCAGCAGTACTGTTCACATTCCAAATATATGGTGACTTTTCCGGCTATTCGGATATTGCAATTGGCACGGCCAAACTGTTTGGTATCAAACTGATGCGAAACTTCAATGTTCCATATTTTAGCCGAGATATTGCAGAGTTTTGGCGGCGTTGGCATATTTCGCTTACCACATGGTTTCGTGACTACGTATACATCCCTCTTGGAGGAAGTCGGCCGGAGATCCCCCCGCATGTCCGAAATGCCGAGAGGTACAAAAAATGGATAATTGTTCGCAATACCTTTGTCATCTTCCTCGTTTCTGGTTTTTGGCATGGAGCCAACTGGACATTTATAGCATGGGGAGCATACCACGCACTTTTATTCCTACCGCTCATCCTTCTCGGTAAGAACCGAAAATACACGAACCAGATTGCTGAAGGGTGCATTCTTCCTTCGTGGCGCGAGGCTTTACAAATGCTTTTGACCTTTATTCTGGTAGTAATTGGTTGGATGATTTTTCGAGCAGAAACCATTTCGCAAGCATGGGATTTTATGAGCAATATGTGTACTAATGGGTTCTTCTGTAAACCCTATATTCAGGAACTAAGACAAGCAGGACCGTTGACTGTGGGACTATTGATGATGATTGTTCTTGAGTGGTGGAATAGGGCAGAAAGTCATGGCCTCGCAATTAATAAAACTATTCCGTGGCATTGGGTGAGACCCGTTGTGTATTTGGGACTTGCCATGTATATCCTTTACTTCGGCAAGTTTGACTATAATCAGTTCATCTATTTCCAATTCTGATATGAAGCGTTTTGTCGGAATATTGAGTATATATATCATCGCGAGTATTTTAGTGAGCGAACTATTGACATACACCAATGTAAGCCGAGTGATTGGGCATGAATTCCGTGCAGCGGAGAAATTAAGCAAGTCCAAGTCCAAAAAGAAAGTGAAGAAACTAATCATCGGTGATAGCACTGGCTATGCGCTATATCCATGTACAAGAAGTTATGATAGCATTGTTTCCTTGGCATGTGGCACATCGATTTCAATGGGCGGACACTATTTCTTGCTCAAAAATTATTTAGATTCCAATCCGGATAATCCGCCAGAAGAAGTGGTGTTGCTATTAACTCCCATGAGTTTTAGCAATGACTTGGATAAATACGCGTATCAGTATTTTCTCAAGCCTTTCCCCATTTGGGAATATAAGCCATTATATACAGACCATTTATACCAAAGAGTTAAAAGTATTCCGTATTATTGGACAGCTTATTTGCCTTTTATACATTCTTCAGGTTATACTCCGGAAAAATCAGTACCGAAGAAAGAACCAGAAGTGTATCTCTCTCGAACGTGTTATGAGTATTTGTTGCAGATAGATTCGATTACGAAAGCAAATGGCATCCCATTGCGCATGATTTCATCCCCCGTGAGGGATGATTACATGCAGCGTGTGGAAAACATCTCAAAAGCTTTGTGTGAGGAGAGTTCTGTTGGCATAAGTCATTTGGCCGGTCCGTATATAGAAACGATTAACTATTATCCAGCGAATTTGTTTCACGATGAAGTCCATTTGGAAAGGTCTTATGTGCCAGCTGATTATTTGGGAATTCTCGGCCGTTAGATAAATTCATTTTTAATCCTCAAATGAAAGTTCTCGTCAGTTGTTATGCATGTTCGCCATACCAGGGCAGTGAGCCCGGTATGGGCTGGAACTTTGTGCATTGCCTTGCACCTTTGCATGAGTTGCATATCATTACTGAGAACAAATACAAGACTGATTTAGACCGTTATTTTGCTGAACATCCCGGTGAGGCGCATCTCTATCATTTCTATTTCATACCACGCAAGCGTTATAATGTTCTTCGCAAAATATGGCCGCCATCGTACTATTGGTTCTATCGAATCTGGCAACGAAAAGTTCTCGCATTTGCCCGACAACTCGATGCCAAAGAGCACTTCGATGTCATCCACACACTCAACATGGCAGGTTATCGTGAGCCCGGATTCCTGTATAAATTGGGCAAACCGCTTGTGTGGGGACCGGTTGGCGGTTTCTGTATTTCGCCGTGGTGCCTGTTGCGAAGCATGGGCTTGTATGGGAGGCTCTATTATGGTGCCCGCAACCTTATCAACCTGTGGCAGATGCGGCATAAACATACTCCCCGGATAATGGCGCACGCCGCCAACGCAATTATAGCGGCGACGCAGGACAACCACGATGCCATCGCGCGACTCTGGCAACGCGATTCCACTATCATTCCGGAAGTGGGCTTGACAGAAACCGCCAAAATTTCCGTGCTCAAGCGTGAAGGCAAACTGCAGATTTGCTGGTCGGGACAACACACGCCCGCCAAGACGTTGAACCTCCTCTTAGATGCACTGTCAGTAGTCCAAGCTCCGCAAAACATAGAACTTCACGTTATCGGACAGGGACGCTGTACCGCCCGATGGAAAAAACAAGCCGCGCAACTCCATCTGAACAATATTACCTGGCACGGATGGGTCAAACGAGATGAAGCATGGCAAATAATGAGTAGTTGTCACCTCTTCGTTATTACCAGTGTCACAGACCTCACATCTTCGGTTCTGCTCGAAGCTCTTTCGCTTGGCTTGCCGGTTATTGCTCCGGACCTGTTCGGGTTTAGCAATGTTATAACAGAGCAGTGTGGTATCAAGATTCCTGTGCATTCGCAGCAACAGGTTGAGGCGGATCTTGCTCACGCTATCGATGCCATCGAGGCCGGTGAAATGCATCGGCAAGCATTGGCAGAAGGTGCGTTGCTGCGGGCAAAAGATTTCACTTGGTCGCAAAAGGCACAGATAATTGATAGCATTTATTCTCAAGTAATCAACCGATGACATACTATCGCTTTTCAACATTTACAACTTCTTATTATTTCCCTGAAATAACGGAAGAAACACAGTTCTTGTATGGGCTGTATAGTCCGTATGGCGGAAAATTATCTCGCTATTATTGGCGGAAGTTCCGCCAGTCGTCTTTTGTGCGATCCTTTACGTCCGTCAAAGAGCAGCAATTGCCTTTCCCTTATGCGTCGATTCGAGATCTGGTCGGTGATGATGCTGTTCTTTCGTTCAACATGGGCACTCCCGGTGAGGGGCAGAAGATAAGCATATTAGGCTATATACCCCAAATGCAAAAGCGGTTCTTTGCCAAGTATGCTCAAAAGCAGGAAGCGATGCGCCAAAGCATACATGAGATAGAGGTGCTGAAGACGCTGCAAGATACCAATCTTGTGCCTACATTGTTTTATATTAAAGCAAAAGATGCTTTTGTATATCTCCAGACGGAATATGTACAAGGGCATCGCCCGTATGATACACTTCTAAACGACAAGGTGATAGATTTGCTGTTACAATTATCCAAGTTCCATTATCCTAAAGCGAATATTGGAGACAATGGCTTGCAAACCTGCCTCTCGCATGGCGATTTCTGCCCATGGAATATGCTTGTGCAACCTGACAGTTCATTGCGGATGATCGATTGGGAAATGGCGGATGAGCGTATCGTAGGGTATGACATGTTCACCTGGCTGTTGAATGTAGCCGGTTTGGTGACTGGGGAAATACCATTATATCATATTATCGAGAAGAATCGCAAACATATCATGCGCTACTTCAATGCCTTGGGTATAGGTGACTATACGCCGTATCTGCGGCGTTATGTGGAGCATCAACAGACCTTCTTCGAGCAATCTAACAAAAAGCGTTCGCAGGAGATGTATCAGGAACTGTACGAACAGTTGTAAGATGAGCGATAAACGGCCTAAGATAATATTCTGTATGCACATGCCTCCACCAGTGCATGGCGCGGCGGTAGTCGGACAGCAGATTCATGACTCGCAGTTGATACGAGACACTTTTGACTGCTCGTTTGTCAATTATTCTACATCCGCATCGTTAGGCGAGATCGGTCGGTTCTCTCTAATAAAAATCGTATCTGTACTCCGGTTCATCCGGTCTATTCGGACAAAGATTCAAACCGAAAAGCCCCAATTAGTATATCTCACCCCCTCATTGTCTGGCTGGGCGTTTTATCGGGATTGGCTGATGGTTCGCATGATTAAACGACAGAAATGCACCGTTGTCGCGCATTTTCATAACAAACCCCCCGTCCCCTTTGCACGCAAGTGGTATAATCGCTTGTTGTACAAAAGCTTCTTCCGATACCTGCACACCATATTCCTTGCAGATTGCCTTGCCGAAACGTTCAACGATTATACACGGCGTCAGTTGGTACACATTTGTCCCAATGGTATGCCGGAGCAAGTGACGGATGTGCAGCCGAAGAAACCATACAAACTATATACGTTTCTATTCCTATCTAATATGATGGAGGAAAAAGGCGTAATCGTTCTATTGGAGGCGTGTGCATTGCTGAAAAAACGTGGATGTGGTTTCGTATGCAACTTCGTTGGCCAGTGGAGTGATATTACCGAGCAACGTTTTAACTCGTTGACTGAAGAACTTGGCATTTCGGAAAATGTGCATGCATACGGTGGGGTATATGGTGAAAAAAAAGCAAAGTATTTCTCCCAAGCAGACGCTTTCGTGTTCCCGACCTATTATTCAGCCGAGTGCCTACCTTTAGTTCTAATTGAGGCGATGCGATATTCGCTGCCGATAATATCTACGCCTGAAGGGGGCATTCCGGATGTGATAGACGATAAGGTCGGTTTCCTTGTCGAACAACGTAATAGTCAAGCTTTGGCAGATAGAATGCAATATCTGATAGAGCATCCCGAAGGTGGTCGAAAGAAGGGAGAACAGGGACGCGTGAAATATGAGCGCGAATATACGCTGCCGGTATTTGAGAGACGGTTTGTGGATATACTCACTAATGCTCTATACTATAGTTGATGTTTTGCGAAGTATAGAATAACTCAACTATGGATTGGCAAGCATACTGGGATAATAAACGTGCAGCCGATGGCACATCTCCGTCGCAGTCGGCGCATCGCAAGCGCAAGTCGTGGAATGACTACACTAAGTGTGGAATCTACCATATAACTATCGTTACGCATGGAAGAAAACGCGTGTTCGGCGAACTTAACCGCGATCCGCAACATCCGCAGGTCATATTGACAGAGTTAGGGCAATACGTTAATGACCAGTGGCTGCAGATTCCTGAGATACAAGCCGCAAAAGGTCAACGTGTAAGTATCCTCGGCCATCAAGTGATGCCCGACCATTTTCATGGCATCTTGCGGGTGGATGCGCCACTACCTTTCAGCATGGGGGTGATCATTCGTGGCTTCAAAGGGGCATGCTCCAACGAATATCGGCGTATTTATCAGCCAAATTTGGCTGATCTATTAGCTCGGCCGGACACTCAGGCGCGCCTTGAGCACATGTCACATAAGCAGCGCGAGGAATACTACGCCTCCATCGGTGCGGAACCGCTGTTTGATGACAATTACGATGACACCATCTGTTACCGCAATGGGCAACTGGCGAACATCATCCGATACGTACAGGATAACCCGCGACGTGCTATCTTGCGGGCAATGCAGCCGGATTTCTTCAAGCGTATTCAGCACATAACAATCGATGGCGTTGATTTTGCAGCGTATGGCAACTTGTTCCTTCTTCGCCGTCCGTGGAAGGAGCAAGTGTTCTGCCATCGTTGGCGGATGGATGGTGAAAAGCGTGATTATAGTACCCCATATGAGAAGACCGATGAATATCAATATCAACGCTCTGCATGGTTGCAAGCGGCTGAGGATGGTGCTGTGTTGATTACACCGGGTATATCCAAAGGTGAACAACAATTGGTGAAAGACTGCATGGAGCAGGAGCTACCGCTGATTCATTTGCAATCCGAACCCATAGGCACAAATTGGCATCCTGAATACAAACGGTACGAATTGTGTGCAGCCGGTAAACTTCTTATCCTCTCACCTTGGCAGTTGGATGATCAAGGCGATGTGAATGGAGTGCCTGCAGATACGGCTTATAGCCGTTTCCACAATCTCAATTCATTTGCAGATTTGCTGTGCAGAGATTCAGTACCCGCCATGACAATTAAACGATAAGTACATCAGCCAAATTTGGCTGATAAATACTTTATGCTCTCTCTCTACACCCTCAACATCCTCCCTTCCAAGCAAGCCTTGTCCAACCTCCCCAAGGGCAAGCTGTTGATTAACACCATCAACGCCCACTCGTACAACGTGGCGCAGCAGGATGCGTCGTTTGCCGAAGCGCTGGCCAACGGCGATGTGCTGACCGCCGACGGAGCGAGTATCGTGCATGCCTGCCGGTGGCTGCGGACACCATCGCAACCCAAGGAACGCGTGGCGGGCTGGGATGTGTTCATCCATGAGATGACTGCTCTTGAGCAGCATGCCGAAACTACCCATACCCATCCCGTAGCGTTCTTCATGGGTTCGTCGCATGAGGTGTTGCAACGCATAACGGAACGCGCGGCTCTGGATTTCCCCAGCCTCCAGATCGTCACGTATTCGCCACCCTACAAACCTGAGTTTAGTCCTGAAGAGGATTTTGCCATTGTCCGCGCAATCAATACAGCCAATCCGGATCTGCTCTGGATCGGTATGACGGCACCCAAACAGGAGAAATGGGCATATACCCATTGGCAGGAACTAAACATCCATTGCCACGTCGGCACTATCGGCGCGGTGTTCGATTTCTACGCCGGCACAGCCAAGCGTGCGCCGTTATGGTGGCAGCAGCACTCGCTCGAGTGGCTCTACCGCTTGCTGACCGAACCACGACGCATGTGGCGAAGGTATATCATAGGGAACATAGTGTTCATCTATCACATTCTCAAAGAGAAACATGCCCATCGATAAGCCGTTTGCATGTCTCGCCGGCCTGCTGCGGCTGGCATTAGGAGGGGAACTTGGAACGCCGGGGCTTATGGCTCCGGATGAGTGGCGAGAAGTGTACAGACTGGCTCAACGGCATGCAGTAATCGGCATGGCGTGGGATGGGGTAGAGCGTTTGCAGGCAGAGGCTTCGGAATTGCTTCGCAGCATGCCGTCGGACCTGATGGGCAAATGGTTTGCCGATGTACAGACCATCGCCGCAGCGAATAGCCGGATGGCGAAACAAACGGTGCAAGTGCAGGCACTCCTGCAAGCCGGAGGTTTTGACTCGCAAGTTCTGAAAGGCGCATCGCTGGCAGCATACTATCCTAATCCGGCTCATCGTCAGGCGGCGGACATTGACCTGTGGGTGTTACCGAAGCAAACCGGGATGCCCGCCTCGTTATCCACCCATCGTAAGGCACTCATCGCCTGCCTGCAACAGCAGTACGATATTCGTATTGACGGAATCGTTTATCATCACATCGAAACGACTATCGACGGCACGGATGTCGAATTGCACGTAACACCTACGTGGCTATGCCATCCTGTGCATAACAGCCGGTTGCAACAGTTGTTCGCACAACACCGCCAACTGACACCCGAACTGCAGGAGCTCTATGCCTTGCTTCACGCGTTCCGGCATATTTATCACGACGGCCTTGCGCTGCGGCATGTGACGGATTATTACCTCGTCTGCCATTACAACCGCAAAGCGGGAATACAAACTCCCGAACAACTATACAAGCAGTTGGGGCTCACCAGTTTTGCGCGAACGATGAATGAGTTGTCGGCTTATTTGTTTGACAATCAGAATGCCGATCGGTTGTCCCGCAGTGCGCTACACCTGTCAGCCGTCCTCCCGCAACGTCGTGTTTCACGCAAAGTGCAGTGGGATTATCCCGGGGAAACGCTGTTCAACCTGCCATGGCGCGCCATTCACCTCTTGTGGCGGCGATGGAAAAAATATTAGTCAGCTATTATCCACAATTATCCAACATTTTCATTGGCTACCGGTAACGCAAAAACATATTCATGGCTTCGTCACGCTGCCCGCGCCTACCGCGTACAGATGTGCGCGAACATATCTTTGGGCATCACCGACGTGCTCATCAGTCTTGCTGAGGTGTGGCTAACCAAGCAACTAATCGATGCCGCTACAGCCGGACAGTCCTGGTCGTTTGCTGATGGCGGATGGCTTTCGTTGCCCGCACTGGCAGCGATGCTTGTTGCATGCCTGCTGACATCTGTCGCACTCGCATATGCGGTGCGCTGGTTGCGTGCCACGCTCTCCGTACGCTCGCTCAACCGTCTGCAGGCCGGCGAGTACGCCCGACTTCTGCAATCGCCGTGGCTGTACCTGCGCAAGCAACACTCCGGGACACTGACGAACACCCTCATCGAGGACATCGACACTATCTCCGCGTTCCTCTCCGAGCAGCTTCCCGCACTTATCACAGCCGTGCTGCAGTTCGTTGGTGCGTTCGCATTCCTCTGCGTGCTTGACTGGCGTCTGGCGATTGTCATCATTGTTGTAACGCCGGCCATCATTGTTGCCGCGCAACTGTATATCCGCCGCATGCGCAGCCACCGCCACCAGGTACGTACCGATCAGGCGACTATACAAGCGTTCATTCAGGAATCGATTCAGCACTCGCTGCTGCTCAAGGCGCTCAACCGAACCACGTATGCCGAGGCGCTGCTGGACGAACAGCACAACCGCTATCAGCAGAGTTTCATGCGCCTGACGCGATACTCCGCGATGGCGCTGGTTCTTGTCCGCTCGGCGTTTGTGGCAGGCTATCTGATAGCTTTCTTCTGGGGCACCTATAGTTTGTCCGTGCACGCTATCACGTTCGGCGCAATGATTGCGTTCGTACAACTTGTCGGACGCATCCAGCAGCCCATGCGCACACTCATCGGGTATATCGGCACGTTCGTCAATGTCAGCACGGCTGCCGAACGCATCGCAGCCCTCAATCAGCAACCGCTGGCAGACAATCAGCATGTTACGCGTCACGGCTCGCCTGTCATCCGAGTGCGCGATGTGTCGTACACCTATCCCGATGCCGACGAACCTGTACTCGTGCATCTGGATGCCGAAATCCCAGCCGGCTCACTCACGGCGGTGGTCGGCAAGACGGGTATAGGCAAGACGACCTTCGTCCAACTCCTGCTCGGACTTCTACCTGTTGACGAGGGCTCTGTAGTTATCCCTGACGGCGGTATGGCATACGTACCGCAGGGCAACACCTTGCTCTCAGGAACTATCCGCTACAACCTGCTCTTTGGCAATCCCACTGCCACCGACGATGCCATGTGCGAAGCCTTGCGTCTGGCGGATGCAGGCTTTGTGCTCGATGACCCGCGCGGACTCGATTATCCTTGTGGCGAACGAGGCTCGGGACTGAGCGAAGGGCAGGCGCAACGCATCGCTATAGCCCGTGCCTTGCTAATCGATGCGCCCGTGCTGCTGCTCGACGAAGCCTTCTCCGCACTCGACACGCCTACCGCACAAACCATCCTTGAGAATATCCGTGCAGCCCGACCGGCACAAACCGTCATCTGCGTCACCCATCGTGAGGCGCTGCAGCCCATGGCGGACCAAGTCATTCACCTCGCATGAAGCCAAGTTTGGCTTCATCCCATAACCCACACAATATGAAAACAATAGGAGTCATTCCCGCCCGCTATCAATCCAGTCGTTTCCCGGGCAAACCGCTTGCACTCATTCTCGGCAAACCGATGATCTGGTGGGTGTATCAGCAATGCACCCAAGTGCCCGAATTGGATGAGGTCTATGTCGCAACCGATGACGAACGCATCTTCCGCACCTGCGAGCAGTACGGCATGCGCGTGCTGATGACCTCCGACCAATGTCACACCGGCACTGACCGCGTCGGCGAGGTGGCGGCGAAGATTGAGGGCGACCTGTTTGTCAACATCCAGGGTGACGAGCCGACCATCGAACCGCAAATGATAAGTGACCTTATCGGTATCTTCCGCGACGAATCGGTCTATTACGGCTCGCTGCGCAAGCAGATTACCGACGAGAACGAGATCCGCGCAGCCAGCACCGTCAAGGTGGTCGTGGACAAGAACGAAGATGCCCTGTACTTCTCGCGCAGCGTCATCCCCTCAAACGTCAAGGGTGGACGCCTGGCGCGCGTTTATCGGCACGTAGGCATTTATGCTTACAAGCGCGATTTCTTACGTACATTTATCCAATTACCGCCGACCGAACTTGAAGCCGGCGAAGGATTGGAGCAACTGCGCGCTCTGGAGAACGGATACAAACTCCGTGTGCACGAAACGCAGTTCGACACGATAGGTGTGGACTTGCCCGAGCATATCCCGATGGTTGAGGAGCTCATCCGCAGGCGGTCCGTAGCCGAGCCATAGTCGGTCCATAGTCGAGCCGTTGTCGAAGCAATGTCGGGAGTAAACGCATTTTTATCCCCATTTGTAGCCTTCATGTCGCAAATTGAAGTTTGCGTACATGTTTTATAACATAATTTTTGACAGCACTTGCATTTGTCGGAAAAATTATGTAATTTTGTGCCTTGATATATGTGCGCGTAGTGTGCGAATGCGTAAAGCGCATACTTTCACCCGCGTAGCATCATAAACTCGAAATATTAACTTAACGGCAGTGCACATATCCTCGGATATTGCCTGCCCACAAAAAACATAAAACAATGAAAGCAAAAAGTTTGTTTTTAGTGCTTGCCCTCTTCCTCTTGTCGCCGTTGTCTGTTAAGGCTGCTGTTTCGACGGATGTCTTTATCGTGCCTTCCGGTGCTCCGGATATTTATGCGACGATAAACCCATCCACTTATGGTGCTACAAGTGGCGCTACGTATTCCGGTGAAGTGGATTACGACTCCAACTATCCCCTGGTGTGGATGGATAATTCCAAAGTGTGGGCGACTACAGGTTCACCCGGTAAAGCAAAGTCCGTAACGATTTATTGGGACTTAAGTGGCGATTATAACTCTAATCCTGAGTCCATTATCTACATATATGGTCAGAATTCAGCATACACCGGTTCCGAGACATTGGGCACAATGTCGGGAACGTTATTGGCAAGTCAGTCCTATAATGGTACAGCTTCCCATACCTTTGATATCAGTGGGTATGATTGTTCGTTTGTTGCCATTGTGGGTAGTGCTGATGGTTTCGCTTTTAACCGTTTGGAGATAGCATGGACGGTGCCTGATGTGGCTACATATGTTGTTAGCACGAGCAAAACAGGAAGTGGTTCTATTTCGATTTCTCCGGCTTCTCCGGTAGCTGTTGGTGCAGAGGTTACTGTTACTTTCACAGGTCTGGGTTCTAAGAATGAGGTTAACTCGTTCATTATTGATGGTGCTTCGACTGTGTTGTCGGAGGATGAGTACACGAAATCGGTAAGCCGGACATTCACCATGCCTGCTCACGCAGTAGACATCTCGGCTGTATTTGCCTCGAAACCGTCTCGTAGCGAGAATGTCGTGTCCATCGATGGAACTGGAGGTAGCTTGGATGCGAGCATTGAGTCTGGAACGGAGAGGTCGTTCACTATCTCCACGCAGTACAATGGCAGCACCTCACCTTCATATACAGCAGGACTGAAAAGTGTAACATCCACTACAGGAAAAGTCACTGTTGTTAGCAATACGTTCAATTCGTCTACCGGAACAGGTACAATAACCCTGCGTGGCTTGGCTGCAGGTTCGGATGCACTCGTGATAACAACCTACCAGACCAATGGTTGTCAGCGTTCAACGGGTACGATAAATGTAACGGTAACTTCTCGTGACGTAGCCCTGATTACCGAACTTAACGACAGGTACTACGCCGTTACACATACTTTTGGCGGCGGAGGTACAACCGTTACTGCGCAGGAGCTGATTAAGCAAGGTGCTAACTACTATTACAAATCTGGAGTCGTTCTCAGCGATATCACATGGAAATATGAGTATGCCAATGCAGCCGGCACAAAGTTCTATATCAAGAATAGTGCCGGTAAGTATCTGACCGTGGATGCGGCTACCGTTTCAGTTGAGGACGCCTCTTTCCAGTGGTCAAAGAACGCAAGTGATGCGTTCGTCACGGGTTACCTGACCGGTTTGTGCTACGACGAGGATTTCACCGCCTTTACAATTAACAACCAGAATGAGTACAAAGGCACTACTACTATTTCCGCACCGATTTATGAGGTAAGTATATCTAATATTCTGCCCGCAACTGAATATACCCGTTCGCTGACGTCTGGCAATTACGCAACGATGTGTCTACCTTTCCCTGTTAGCAGAAGTGAGGAGTTCCTGAGTGGTATCAATGTATTTAATATCACTGGCAAATATATGTCCGGCTCCAACATTACGGGTATAGAGATGGCAGAGGTTGAGGGTATCCTTGAGGCCGGCAAACCGTACATCATCCAGGCTACAGCCGCAACGCTTAGCGCTTGGTACGGCGAGGCAACAGCGATGTCACCTGTTTCGGCAACCGGTCTTGTCGGCAACCTGGGCTCCGCATACTATGTTCCTGTAGGAGGCTATATTATTTCTTCGAACAAGATTCGTAGAGTAGCCTATGCTAATACGGGTTCCGTCGGGCAATATAAGGCATATCTCGATTTGTCTGCTGTACCCGATGCCGGCGGTGTTTCCGCTCCCGGACGTAGAGTCTTGTATGCTGAAAATACAGAAGATACAGTTACTTCGTTGGAGGATTTCTTGAATAACGCATCAGAGATTAATTGGAACGAGCCGGTTTACAACATGCTTGGCCAGCGTGTGGGTAAAGGCACCAAAGGCGTACTTGTTCAGAACGGACAGAAGTTCCTGATTCAGTAATTTGAAATCAGTAACCATGTGTCAG
Organism: Paludibacteraceae bacterium; assembly: GCA_017444065.1. Classification (GTDB taxonomy): domain Bacteria; phylum Bacteroidota; class Bacteroidia; order Bacteroidales; family Paludibacteraceae; genus Colicola. The sequence goes on from JAFSXJ010000115.1 coordinate 17,833, forward strand.
AAATCAATTGGCGAAAGTCAACAATAAATATCGATAATTGAAAGGTATAAAGATATGAAAAAGTTTATTGCACCGGAAGTGAAAGTAGTGCGTTACGATACGAGCATCTTGTGCGCAAGCGTCGGTATGGGCGATGATCTCGGACCGGGTGAGATGATTGAGGGTGATGCTCCTCGCCGTCGTGGAATCTTCGATGACTCGGATGCCACAACATCCAAGGGCGGTCTCTAATCATAGTTTGATTGGGTGTTACCTGCTTAAGGCAGGAACTCATTAGCCGCCACGACGCAATGCGACTGCTTTATCAGTTCCGTTTTCAGCAGATTGGCGAGACCTACCTCGCCGCTGCTACCGGACAAAATGCCCACCTCTTCAATGGTGTACTCCAACTGAATGAGGTGGGGCATTTTATTGTTTCCGAACTAGCCAAACTCGGGAGTGCGGAAGAGAATGATATGAGTACGGATTCCACGGAACTAACTGATAAGGCGAGTACAGATTCCACGGAATTGACGGAAGCTGAGATTATTCATTTGTTGACAGGTGCGCTAACAAACGAATATGCGGTGGACTCTGCCACCGCACAATCAGCTGTCCAACAGGTTTTAGACTATCTCAAAGCCGAGCAAGTACTCGCATAATAAAACCTCCCGTTGCAGGAGGTTTTATTTTTGTCTACATCCGGTCGGGCATTTCGATACCGAGAAGCGACATACAGTGCTTCAGCACCTTTGCAACCTCTGCGCTCAACAGGAGCCGGAGGTTTCTATTTGCCTCATCCGCCTCGTTCAGGATCGAGTAGTCATGGTAGAACGAGTTGAACTCCTGGGCCAGCGCGTAGGCATAGTTGCACAGCACCGCCGGACTGAACTCGTCGCCTGCCTGCTTCACCGCTGCCGGATAATCCGTCAAGCGTTGGATGAGGGCAGTCTCTTTGTCGTTGAGCGAATCAGCCAAGTCTGGCTGATCTATACGGGCTGCGGCCTTGCGCAGAACACTCTGTATGCGCGCGTATGTATATTGTATAAAAGGTCCGGTGTTGCCGTTGAAGTCGATACTCTCCTCCGGATTGAACAGCATGTTCTTGCGCGGGTCAACCTTCAGAATGAAGTATTTGAGCGCACCCAAACCCACCTTACGGGCTATCTCGTTCGCCTCGGCTTCCGTGACATCGGGTAGGGTGTTGACTTTGTCCTTGCTGATGTCCTTGGCGTCGGCAATCATCTGCGCCATCAGGTCGTCGGCATCGACCACCGTGCCCTCGCGGCTCTTCATCTTGCCGTTAGGCAGTTCGACCATACCATAGGAGAAGTGCACCAACTCCTTGCCAAAGGGGAAACCGAGCTTATCCAGCAGCAGAGATAGCACTTTGAAGTGATACTCTTGCTCATTGCCTACCACATAAACCATCTTGTCGATGGGGTAGTCTTGATAGCGCAGTTTGGCGGTGCCGATGTCCTGCGTCATATAAACCGATGTGCCGTCGGAGCGCAGCAGCAGTTTCTCGTCCAGCCCGTCGCCCGTCAGGTCTGCCCAGACCGAACCGTCCTCGCGGCGGTAGAACAGCCCCTCCTTCAGTCCACGCTCCACTTCCTGCTTGCCTTCCAGATAAGTGTTCGACTCGTAGTAGATCTTGTCGAAGCTGACCCCCATCATCTTGTACGTCTCGTCAAAGCCGGCATAGACCCAGCTGTTCATCTTTGCCCAGAGGTCGCGCACGTCTTTGTCGCCCTGCTCCCACTTGAGCAGCATGGCTTGCGCCTCTTTCATCAGCGGTGCCTCGCGCTTGGCGTCGTCCTCGCTCATGCCCTTCTCAACCAAGGCTTTCACCTCCTTGCGGTACTCCTGGTCAAAGCGCACGTAGTAGTCGCCAATCAGGTGGTCACCTTTCTTGCCGGACGACTCGGGTGTCTCGCCGTTGCCGAAACGCAGCCACGCGAGCATGGATTTGCAGATATGTATGCCACGGTCGTTGACGATGTTCGTCTTCACCACCTTCCAGCCGTTCGCCTCTTGTATGCGTGCGATGCTTGAGCCGAGCAGGTTGTTTCTGACATGCCCGAGGTGCAGCGGTTTGTTGGTGTTAGGCGAGGAATATTCCACCATCATCAGTTGGTTGCGTTCGGGCTGCTGGCCGTAGTTCGCGTCAGCGGCAATAGCCTCCAGCTGCTCGATCCAGAACGACGGAGCGATGCTCATGTTCAGGAATCCCTGCACGGCGTTAAAGCCATTTACAATTTTCTCATTTACGATTTGCTCATTCAGGTATCTGCCGATTTCTTCGGCGACCTGTGCAGGTGCTTTGCGGGCGAGTTTGACGAACGGGAACACCACGAGCGTGATATTCCCCTCGAACTCCGGACGAGTCTTCTGCAGTTGTATCTGTTTGTCGTCAGCCTCAATGCCGTAGAGGGCTTTGACGGCGGCTTTGATAAGGTGGGCTAAAAGACCCACCCCTTGCCCCTCCCTTGAAGGGAGGGAAATAGTATGTATTGTCTCTGACATGTTAGTTGTTGTTTAGTCAAAATATTTTTCTATTTATGAAAGGACATTTTCAATATCGAATAACACTTCTTCATTGGTAAAACGCATAAAATGGTAGCCGTATCGCTCAATAGTACGCTGCCTGATTTCGTCTTCTTCCGGTTGCGAGCCTTCTAAATGATATTTGCCATCTACTTCTATAATCAAGCCGTCATCTTTGCATGCAAAATCAACCACGTAGTCACCAATCATAGAACACTTTCTGCTAATGTCATGTTCCTGCGTTTTTCGCGTGCAAATTTCCGAAGCAGTGGGTATCTGTCTGAATGAGCTGCATATTTGGGTAGCATATGCAGGCTATTTGCTCCCCGCCCTATGAGGGAGGGGTAGAGGGAGGGTCTTTTGCTTGAGCCATTCAGCTTCCTCGGCATTCAATAGCGGACTAACACGGCGATAGACCTCGGCGTGGTACTCGTTGATCCACTGGCGCTCCTGTTCGGTAAGTAGTTCGCGGTCGATGAGCGTCGTGTCGTAGGGGAAGAGCGTGAGCGTCTCCCAGGTCAGCCACTCGTCCTCGGTGGTGGCTTCCGGTGTGCTCTCAACGGGAGTTACTGCCACAAGGTTCTCCGTGCGGATGCCCCATTTGCCGGTGCGGTAGATGCCCGGCTCGTCGGAACAGATCTGTCCTGCCTCGAGCACCGTCGGGTTCATGTCCGTGCGGATGTTCTGCGGTCCTTCGTGGCAGCTGAGGAAGTGTCCCACGCCGTGGCCTGTGCCGTGACCGTAGGTGATGCCTGCCTGCCACATATACTGCTTGGCAAGGGCGTCAATCTGGTTGCCCCGTGTGCCGCGCGGCCAGCGTATATGTCCGAGCATCAGATGCCCTTTGAGCACGTAGGTGTAGTCGCGCTTCGCCTGTGCCGGAATGTCGCCGCCTAACCATACGGTACGTGTGATGTCGGTTGTGCCGTCGAGGTACTGTCCGCCACTGTCGAGCAGCAGCATGTCATGCGGATAGACAAAGTCCGCCGTCTCTTTCGTTGCCGCATAGTGCACAATCGCGCCGTTGCCACGGTAGCCGGCTATCGTGCCGAAGCTCTCTTCGATGAAGTGTTTCCCCATCATCCTGTAGTCGTGCAGCTGCTCCATCAGATCCCACTCGGTCACCTTGCCGTCAGCCATTCGGGCGCGTGTGTCGTCGCTCTCCAGCCAGCGGAAGAACCTCGTCAGAGCTACTGCGTCCTGCTCCATTGCGCGGCGGATGCCGACCAGCTCTGTCTCGTTCTTGTGCGACTTGGCAAGCAGTATCGGCGACTGGGCATTCACTTTCTTGACCTCCGCGCCCAGTGCCTCGTACAGCGCCTCGTTGACCTTTGCGCCGTCGTACAGCACCGTGCCTTTGAGTTCGCCAAGCTTGGCGAACACATCTTCGTAGCCGCGCACCTCTATGTCGTTGGCACGCAGGTAGGCGCCCACCTCGCGTGTGACTTTCTGCGGCTGCACGAACAGCGTGCACTTGTCCTGCTCCAGTACCAGATAACTGATCACTACGGGGTTGTACTCCACATCATTGCCGCGGATATTCAGCAGCCAGGCTATCTCATCGAGTGCGCTGACAATCATCGCATCGGCATTCTTCTCGCGCAGTTTGGCGCGCATGCGTTGAAGTTTGCTATGCACGCTCTCGCCGGCATAACGGGTGTCGAACTCAAAGAATCGGTGTGTCGGTATCTCCGGACGCCCTTCTTTCCACAGCGGACGAATGAGGTCGATGGATTTCAGCCCTATGCCTGCTTCCTCCAGTTGCTCCTTGAGCTTCTTGTACCCGTTGGCGCTCCACATCTCGGGGTTGACACCCACTGTGTAGCCATTGGCCATTGGCTGTTGGCTATTGGCTGCTTCGCTCACCAGCCATTCCTCGATCTTCGGGCAGTCGATGTCCGACTCGCGCATCAGTTCGACGGTTGTGCCTTCCAGTTCGATGCCAGCCTGCAGGTAGTAGCGGCTGTCGGTCCACAGCAGTGCTTTGTCCAGGGTAACCACAGCAGTGCCTGCTTCGCCTGTGAACGACGTGAGCCAGCACACTTCGGTCCAATGGCTCGCCATATATTCCGATGCGTGCGGGTCTGTGCTCGGCACGATGTATGCCGCCAACCCTTCGCGTTGCATCAGTCCGCGCAGTGCGGACAGTTTGTCTTGTACGGTCATGGTATTATGCTTTGAATGCTTTGAAAGACATATCGAGTGATTTGTAGGAGTGGGTGAGAGCACCAACGCTGACGAAATCCACACCTGTCAGGGCGTAGTCGCGCAGGGTGTCGATAGTGATGCCGCCCGAACTCTCGATCTCCATCTTGCGGTGCGATTTCTCCCACTCGCGGATGGTACGGACCGCCTCAACGGTGTGCTCCTGCGTGTAGTTGTCGAGCATGATGCGGTCGGGTATGCCTGTGCCGAGTGCCTCGTTGAGCTCCGCATCGTTGCGCACCTCGATCTCGATCTTCAGGTCTTTGCCTTTGGCTTGGCAGTAATCGCGAGCACGGGTCAATGCAGCGGTGATACCTCCGGCAAAATCCACGTGGTTATCTTTCAGCAGAATCATATCGAATAGACCGATGCGGTGGTTCATGCCGCCGCCGAGGGCTACGGCTTCTTTCTCCAGGTAACGCAGTCCCGGAGTGGTCTTGCGGGTGTCGAGCACGTGGCACTGCGTGTCGGCAATCCGACTCTGGTAGCGGTGTGCCGTGGTGGCTACGCCCGACATGCGCTGCATGACGTTGAGCATCGTGCGCTCGATCTGCAGCAGACTGAGTTCCTTGCCATATACGCGGAAGGCTATGTCGCCTTTCTTGACGTGATCACCGTCGTGCAAGAACTGCTCGAACCGGCATGTGGGATCGAAGTAGTTGATGATCTCTTTGGCCACTTCCACACCGGCAAGGATTCCTTCCTCCTTGATGATGAGTTGCTGACAGCCTTCGGCATCAGCGGGTATGCAACTGAGCGAGGTGTGGTCACCGTCGCGGATATCTTCGTCAAACCAGATAGCGATAAGCTTACGCAGTCTTTCTTTTTCCATAAGGTATATGTTTGGTATATGTTGGTAATTGTTGATATATGTTGGTATATGTTGTTTTCTGTTGTTTCCCGTTATTATCTTACAGGATTGCAAATATACGAAAATTTTTTGAATTATGCAAATAATTCATAAAAATTATATTGTGAGCACGATGAAATCTTATTTTGTTCACATGGGAAAAGCAAACCTTGTAAATTTGCATACGTTTGCAGATATATTTGCATGTATTGTATCTTTGTGTATCTTTGTGTTTTTTTGTGTATCTTTGTGCGTCCTTGTGCGTTTTTTTGAATTTTTTTGAAAAAAATGCACTTTTTTCTTGCATATTTCCGATATTTTCACTATCTTTGCAGCGGATTTCCAGCAGATAAACGTATGTGATTCGTATGTGATTCGTATGTTATCCGTATGTTAGTCGGCTAACCGCACCGTCAGAACACTGTGTTGTGTACCCCATTTTTGTAACACTATGGCATTAGTTATTCTCGAATCCCCCGTCGCCGAAATCCACGGCGCACTCGAACGCAAAGGCATCATCACCCGCCAGAAGAAGTACCGCGACGAGCGCGGTCGTGTCATCCACGAAGGCTGTCAGGAAGCCTATAAGGTCAAGCACCCCCGCGACTGGAAGAAGACTCCCGCACAAGGTGCCGAACTCGCCCACCACAACCGCTGGCGCGAGGCATGCCTGCGTACTGCGCAGATACTCCAATCCGTTCAGCCCGACGGTCTCACCGAGCAGCAGATCTTCCACAAGCAGTTCAACCATATCCCTGACTTCTACACGCCCGAAGAAGCGCGCGCACTCTATGCCCGTTTCCACGAACGTTACCTCGCCCAACTCCCTGGCAGTACCTACCGTCCCGCACCCGATCCCGCCCCTCCTTCCGTGCAGCCACATTCCCGCCGCACCAAGCCCGACCCGCAAGCGCCTCTTGATCCCGCCACCGGCACTCCCAAGCGCTACGCCCAGTTCCCCAATTTCATCCGCGCCATGCTCTACCTCGAACTCAAATCCGCCGAGTAAGCGTCCTTCGTTCATTATCCCGGCATCTAATGCCGGTATCAGGACTCATGCGGCAAAGTCAAAATCGTTGAGCACTTCGAGGATGTCAAGGTCAAAATCGTGGATTCGTTTGAGGATATCAAGATCAAGATTGTTAACTCTTTTGAGGGAGTAAAACAGTTAGAATAATGTACGATTTTTTAAGAAAGTATTATCGTTTTTTTGGAAAACGACTAAAGTTTTATATTTTTACCCCACTTGTTACGTATATATATAATAAAGGGCAACAATATGCCTAATGTTGAACCATTAAAAACGTAACAAGATGAAAGGAAAAATTGAATTGTTCTATGCGCTACCGAACATTGATGCGTATTTAGAAAAGAAAGGTATTCCGGGACAGCACCTCAAACCACTAATTCAGATGTTGGTTGCAGGAGCAGCAGAATATCACTTAAAAGAGAACCTTGCAGACTTAGAAGGAGTCATCGGTCATTATCTTCAGGAAGAGAAATTGGACTCCATTACTAAGGCAACTTTTGAAGACTTAACGACTATGCATTGCAAGGTGTTGGTTGAATTAGACGAGCATATATTGGACAGGACTATCGAGCACCTCGCTAAACACCAAAAGAAATGAAAGTGATCTTTCTTGATTTTGACGGGGTACTAAATAGCAGTTGTTATGCAGCAAGACTGATAAAAGCCGGAAAGCCGACGCAGGATGAGAAAGGTCGCGAACTATTCGATCCGGCAGTGATAAAACGGTTCAACCGCATAGTAGATCAGACCGAAGCAAAGGTGGTTATATCCTCGTCATGGAGATATTTGGGCATGAAAACCATGAAAGATATTTGGCAAGAGCGCGGGTTGCACGGGCAAATAATCGGCATGACATCCTTGTACGCAGTAGATGAATTTATCATCGAGCATGGTCTGGAATGGCTGACAAACGGAATAGAAGTAGGTTCTCCCCGAGCCGTTGAGATCGAGACTTGGTTGCAGGAGCATGACTGTATAAATAATTATGTTATCCTCGATGACATGCCGATGTCCGCAGCTTTGCAACCGCACTTCGTGCAGATAAACCCGATACTTGGCTTGTTAAGAGCACAAGCCGAAAAAGCAGTAGAAATCTTAAATACTAAATAATATGAGACAGCTAAGTAAAAGATTTGTAGAATCGCTGACAAAAGCAGGAGTCCGAAAAGATATGCTTGATTACATCACTCATGATCCGGAATTGGATATGCAACTTCGGGGTGATTATATCAATGTCTATTATAAAGGAGGTAGTATTCTTAAGATCAAACCTCGGAGTTATTTCCTTGATGAGATGTACTTTAACGATTCTGACAAAATGCGCAGTAAGTATGCAAAGGATGATCCTAATATCCATGCCGATTTAGTTAAACAGAGGGATGAATTAGTAATGTTATTAAAAAATGGGCAACCTGACGATTACTTTAGCAAGGCAAAGGCTGTTATGGATAAGTGGGCATTGTCTCTTTCTGACAAAGTGGAGTTTGAAGAGAAAAAAGAGCAACAGGAAATAGCTATAGCCAACAGAAGAGACACAGACTTTGTAGTTCTCGATCTGGAATATGCAGTAAGTAGTGCCTCCGAATATGCATATAATGGAACGTTGGACAAGAAAGTTCCACGTTTTGATATCATTGCCATACACAATGAACGTTTGGTTGTGATCGAACTAAAGAAGGGTCTTGGAGCCGTACCCGGCACTTCGGGCGTCAAACCTCATATGGATTGCTTTGATCATACAATAGGACGAGACATTAATATGTTATTTGTTAAAGAGATGCAAGAATTGTTGCATCAAAAACAAGCATTTGGTTTATTGGATGAGAATTTAGAAATTAAAGACGAAAAGCCTCTATTTATGTTTGCGTATGCAGATGAAGCAGGTAAAGATGAGTTTGCTAACTTCGTGGATAGATGCAGAAATGAAGGCTACAAAGATGAATTTATATATTTAGACAGTAGTGTCCCATTAAAATCAAATAGTGTTCTTTGAAATTATTGTAAATTAGTCAATTACGAGGAAATTTGGAGTCAACGGATATTTTTTGTAACTTTGTAGCCAAATTGGATTAACAAGATGGCACAAGTAAAATTCG
>JAFSXJ010000116.1 GCA_017444065.1 Paludibacteraceae bacterium
AAATATATTTTATTTGTTTTCCCGCTGGGAGCGCCGTCGGCAAGGGAGTGTCGGAACACTCCCGACGAGACACTTGGCAGGTAAACATTAAAATCTATCAATTTTTGTCTACTTTTTTATATAGTTCGTTTTTGTTTTTTTTGAATTTTTGACTGTTGCGGAAGTGAGTAAACCCTAGGATACCCCCGACTTGCCCCCAACAAGACCCCGACTTGACCCCAACTTTGTTTCGATGCGGCTCGAACAAGGAGTGGCCGGTCCGAAAACCTATTTCAGGATAAGACAAAGTCTTGAAACGAATGCAAGGCGGTGGTTATGCCGGGCAGAAAGTTCTATCCCACAAAATTCCGTTACAAAGTTACATAAATATTTTTGAATTTCCAAATATTTTGCAAAGAAAAATGACACTTTTTACAAAGAAATGAAAAAATGCAGGGATTATGAACTAAATTTCATAATTCATTTGCAATATTTATTTTTTTTTTGTATATTTGCAAAATTTTTGCAGTTGAGAGTTGAGAGTTTAGAGTTTAGTGATGTTTATAGTTGAAAGTTAATAGTTTTATGAAGAAACTTATTTTTGCGGTTTTGGCAGGAGCGATGTTGCTCGTTCCGAGTGAGTTACGGGCATGGGGTCAGGAAGGCCACCGGATTATTGCCGAGGTGGCGTATCACTACCTCAGTTCTGGTGCGCGCAATAAAATAGACAAGGTGCTGGGCAAGCACGGGATGGTTTATGCAGCAAACTGGCCTGACGAAATCAAGAGCGACACCATCTATCCGCAGTCGCACAAGCAAGGCTGGCACTATCAGGATCTGAACGGCGGCATGAGCGACTCGGCTGTCGTGGCGGCATTGACCGACTACCCGAAGGAAGGCGGCAGTCTGTTCCGCGTGACGGACAGTCTGCGCACACTACTCAAGCAAGAGCCGACCAACCACGACGCGCTGGTGTTCCTGATACATATAGCCGGCGACCGCTACTGCCCGATGCACATGGGGCATCTGGACGATGCCGGCGGCAATCGCGTGAAGATGAAATGGTTCGGCAGCAACACGAACCTGCACACCGTTTGGGACAGCAAACTGATTGACTCACAGGGCTATTCGTACACCGAGTACACACAATTCCTGATAGACAAATATGACTCTACGCGCAAGGACCTACTCAAGAAGAGCGAGGCGGAAATGGTGCTGGAGAACTACCATGTGACAACTGAGATTTACGAGTACCAAAAGACGTTTGACGGAAACACCTACCACTATATATACAAGTTCCACCAGCCGATGGAATGGCAACTGTACAAGGCAGGAGTTCGTCTTGCTCTATGGTTAAGTGAGATATATTAAGATGAGAGACTTTACGCTGAAGACATACAAGGCACTTCTGCAATCCCTGGAGAAAGGCGGCTATGAGTTTCTGACGTTCGAGCAGTACTGCGCCATCCGGCAGAAATTGAGCGGAAGAAAGACGTTGCCTGAGCAGTATGTTATTCTGCGTCACGATGTGGACAAACGTCCTTGGTTCTCAGTCAAGATGGCTGAGTTGGAGGCACAGATGGGCGTAAAGACATCGTACTATTTCCGCATCGTCAAGAATAGCAACAATCCCGAGTGCATCAAACGCATAGCACAATTAGGACACGAGATAGGCTATCACTACGAAGATATGTCGCTGTGCAAAGGCAACCACGAAAAGGCGTACGAGCATTTCAAGGAGAGCTTGGCATACTTCCGTCAGTTCTACCCAGTGCGCACCTGTTGCATGCACGGCGCACCGATGTCGCAGTACGACAGCCGTGAGCTGTGGGATAAGTACGACTACATTGACCTGCAGATTATCGGCGAGCCGTACTACGATGCAGACTTCAACGAGGTGCTCTACCTGACGGATACGGGCCGCTGCTGGGACGGTTACTCCTACAGCCTGCGCGACAAAGTGCCCGAGCAACAGAAGCGTTGGAAGAAAAACGGCTGGTCGTTCCACCGTACGCAGGAGATAATCAAAGCAGCAAAAGAGCGCCGTCTGCCGCCGGCAATGATGCTAACCACCCATCCGCAACGCTGGACAGACAACCGGAGAGCGTGGCTGAAGGAACTTATACTACAGAACATCAAGAACATAGCCAAAGGCATGCTGAACTATTACTGGCAATAACCACACGAAAACAGACATCATGAAATCCGTACTGTCACGCATACTGACTGACATCAACATCTGGGCATTGTCCGGCCTGTTGTGCATTCTTTGGCGTGTAGCGGCGGACAAGGCTTCCATCCTCGTCTACGTGTGGCTGTTCATCGCAATGATGGTGCTGTGGATTCTGCTCGGGCTCATTACCGGCAAGTACCACCGTTCGTACAAGCAGATGTGGCTGTGGCAGGAGCTTGTCGGGATGCTTGTTCCGGCAGCGATAGAGTTCATTGTGGTGTTCTGGGTGGAAAGAGACCTGTTGATATTGTTCAGCCTCTCGCATGTGGTGGCAGGCTGGATGATTGGCATCGTGGCGGCCATCAACGCCATCTGCATCATCGCCAAGCACTACTGGAAGTACGCGCAGAACATGGATGTTCCGGCGATGGAGATTGAGAAACGCACCAAAGCCAAGGTACTGCGCAAGAACGAGCCGCGTTCGCCGGAGTCCATCGAGGCTATCCACCAGTCGGTACTTTCCATCACGACGGAGGAGGATTATCAGATGCTGTATGAGAGAGCCAATCTCGGCTCCCGTCAGACGAAGATTGTCGCCAACCGTGACCGGTTCAGTTTCCTGCAGATTCCTGATTACCAGTACAAGACGCTGGTTGACCTGACGCTGCTGAACGACGCCAAAGGTATCAACCGGCGCTTCTGCATCGTCAACCAGAAGCTGCCTGACGACGGACGATACGTCTGCTGCTACCGGCCGCAGGAGTACATGAAGCAGAAGATTTTAGGCAAATACTTCACTCCGCTGAACTGGATAATATACACGCTGTACTTCTGGCACAAGCGCGTTGTGCCGCGTCTGGCACTGTCATCGCGCCTGTACTACGACCTGACGAAAGGCAAGAAACGTATGCTGTCGAAGACCGAGGTGTTCGGACGCCTGTACTACTGCGGCTTTGAGGTGGACGAGGTGGTTCCGATGGGACATATCGAGTACGTGTTCGCCCACCGCAAGATGCAACCCTACCCGCAGGAACAAATCAAGATTTACGGCCCGCTCATCAAACTGCCGCGCGTGTGCAAAGACGGTGAGATACGGTTCTTCTACAAGTTCCGCACCATGCACCCGTATGCCGAGTACATCCAGGACGTGGTGTTTGACGAACAAGGCGGCATGAACATCGCCGACAAATCCAACGGCGACTGGCGTATATCGTCGTGGGGACGCGTGATGCGCAAGTACTGGCTGGACGAACTGCCGATGCTGATCAACTGGCTGAAGGGCGATGTCAAACTGGTGGGGGTGCGTCCGCTGTCGCAAGCGATGTTCAACAAGTACCCGAAAGACTTGCAGCAGAAACGCATCAAAGCCAAGCCCGGACTGATACCGCCGTTCTACATCGACCATCCTAAAACGTTCGAAGAGTTGTTTGCCAGCGAGAACAAGTATCTGGATGCCTACCTGAAACATCCTGTTACAACCGATATACGCTATTTCTTTATGACGATATACTCCATACTATTCAAAAAGATTCATAGTGCATGACAACATATTTTGCATTAGTAACAGGTGCCAGTAGCGGAATCGGCTACGAGTTTGCACGGCAGTTGGCGCAGAAAGGCTATCCGCTTATTCTGGTGAGCAACGAGGAGAAGGTCGTGGATTGCGCCGCCAAACTTGGCGAACAGTACAGCGTGACGGCTCACGGACTGGTGCTCGACCTTGGCAAGCAGGAATCCGCACGCGAACTGTACGACTACTGCCATCAGCAAGGCTGGGAAGTCGAGGTGCTGGTGAACAATGCCGGCGTATATCACGACAAGGACATTCTGGATGACAGCGAAGCGTTCACATCTTTGATTATGAACCTGCACATGTACACGCCCGCGATGCTATGTTATTTGTTCGGGCATGACATGCGCGAGCGCAAGAAAGGCTACATACTGAACGTCTGCTCCGTGACCAGTAAGATTGCCGGTCAGCGTTTGGGCACTTACGGCGGCACTAAGGCGTTCCTCGCGCACTTCACCCGCGCCTTGCATATCGAGCTCAAGCCGTTCGGCGTCTATGTGACCAATGTCAGTCCGGGTGCGGTGGATACAGGTCTGTACAGCATCAAACCTGTATTTACCAAGATTGGTAAATGCCTGGGCATCATCGTCAGTCCGCAGACGCTCGTCCGACGCGGTCTGCGCGCACTATTCCACGGCAGAAGCAAAGTAACCATACCCGCCGTATTCTGGCATCTGCTCTGCGGAATCATCCTGCTGATTCCGACTTGTGTCCTGCGTCTCATCCGGCGTTTGGGCTGGTTTTAGCCAACGTGCAGCCTCGGAGCATCAATAGTAGAGCCGTTGTCGAGCCATAGTAGGACCATAGTAGGGCCAATGTCGTATCCCACCACACCCGA
>JAFSXJ010000117.1 GCA_017444065.1 Paludibacteraceae bacterium
CCGAAAAATTTAGGGCGAAAACGGCTGCAAAGGTATAACAAATTTTCGAAACCTGCAAATAATTTTCAAAAAAAACGTTATTTTTCTGTTTTTGTGGCTATTTATGTCACGCCAATGTTACAAAAAGGCAGGAGTTGCAGGGAAAATTTGCACAAAACAAAGGAAAGAGAAGCCTGATTAGTTCGTGTTCCAATCCGCAACGTTAAAGTCCGTTTCAATGGTCTGTTCGACGGAGTCGGGCAGGTTGCAGAAGAAATCAATGCCGGTGCGTTGTTCAACGCTATCGACAGGTAACATGTATGTCATGAGCGGTCTGTTGCCTGCCGCATTGGGCATAACAAAGCCGATGGACGTCCATGAGCCGTCGGCTTTTTGGCGCAGCAGCACTTTGTAGAAGGCTTGCGGGACCACGATCTTGCGCAAAGTGCCGATGGTAACAGAGGTATCGGTAACGATTGGTCCGCAGCAGATATAGATGCTGCCATATACATTGGCTAAGTCCCTCACCAGTTCCTCGAGGTCCTTCCAGTCGCCGGCGTTATTGTTATGGTTCTGCGGGCACATGTTCGTCATGTAGAAGGACTCCTTCATAGCCTGCTCCGACCAACGCATATCGGCAGCGGGAGCCATGTGTCCGCGGTCATAGCCGGAGTTCTTATAATCGGCCGTTACTACTGGGTCGCCCTCGACCATCGGGTCAGGCAGGAACTTGTCTGTACGGGTGAACTCGCCGTCCGCCTCCGATGCGGTTAGTTCGTACGCCACCCAGTTGGGCAGATGCCAGTCAGGGTTGTACGAAACGGCGTAGCCCACATGCTCAATGAGCTGTTCCGGACGGGAACCAATCAGTTGCGGTAGTTCAAGTGGTGCTCCCGGGATCGGAGCAGCCTGCACAGAAGCTGGCGAACTGACAGCAACGGCAGCAGTAGCAGGAGCGTCAGGCGCAGGTCGGGAACGGAACGCGGAAAGGATATATGATAGTGCACCTATTAGACAAACCACAGCAGCGATGACTGCAGAAATGCTTGAGCGGGAGTTCTTACGTTTGTTTTTGGCCATAAGACGAAATCATTTTTCGAGTTCAAATGTGCGGGAACACGCAGGCTATATCTTCAAGGCCAGCCCAAGGAAGTAGCTGCGCGGTGTGGTTATGCCGTAGATGTATCCTGCATCGCGTAGCGGTCCTTGGTCAAGGTCGCGCTGGAACTGGTCAAGCAGGTTTCGCACGCCACCGCTGAGTTGCAGGCAATAGTGCTTATAGAGGTGAATGTCATAGGCAAGCCGAATACCGAGGTCCCAGAACGACGGTGTCGTGACTTCTTCGTCGGCAGGAACATATCCGGCCAGATGCGGCACGAGCATCGAGCCTGTGGCTTTTGCGTTCAGCGAGACAGTGAAGTTTCTGACCGGTTCGATGTCGAAGAGCAGGTAGCCGTAGTTATCCGGCGTACGGAGCATACGGGACTGCGCCGGCACATCAGCGCTCCACTGCTGCGGCACAGTATAACGGCTCTGCTGGAATGTATATCCGGCGGACAGCTGGAAATTAACCGCCTCAATCCGGAAGCCAAACTTGGCTTCGAGATTCATGCCTGCCACCCATGCGCCGTTGGCGTTGGTTCGGGTGAATAGAATGTTCCCCGCAGCATCCGTCCCGTCCTCACGCAGGAAAAACACGTCCTGCAGGTAGGTATAGAACCCTTCGGCAGTGAGATTGAGTTCGCAGTTGCCGAAGGTATGGTACCAGTCCGCACTGAGTGTTGCGCTGTGGGAATATTCGGGCCGGAGGTTCGGGTCAAGACTGATAAGCGAGACGTTTCCTCCCACTGCTGCCACGTGCAAATCCTCGTCATACGCCTGCGGAGCGCGGTAGCCGCTGCTATATCCCGCACGGAGCACGAGTCCGCCCACAGGCGTGTAACGCAGTGTGGCACGCGGCGCGACCACGGGCTTACGGAGGAAGTTATGTTTCTCCACGCGTGCACCTACCAAAGCACTCCACTGCTCGTTCTTCCACTCGTTCTGCGCATACGCGCCCACGACGTGGACATTCTGCCTTATATCGCGGTTATAGCCGAGCATTTGGTCGTGCAGGCCGTTGTAGGTATATTCGGCGCCGACTGTAAGGTCACCCTGCATCGGTCCGCAAGGATAAGAAAAGCGGTACTGCAGTCCGGTGTTCGATGTAAGGTCAGTGCTTCGTCCGTAAGCATTGAGGTCTTGCGCCGTGCCGAAGTAACTCTCGCGACCTATATGCTGGACAGCCGAATAGGCCGATACGCAGTGTCGGTTGTCCTGCGAATACCAGTCAAACGCCAGCGAGCCGGCGTCAATGTTGTGTCGGAGTTGCTCAGCAATGTCGGCTTTGTGGGGTTCGAGGTCAATGCTGTTGCCGCCTCGGCGGTAGTCTGTCGTATGGTGGTACTCAGCGGTAATCTTGCTATATGCGCTGGTCTTGAAGAACAGGCGCGCTCCGGCAGTGGTCAGTCGGAGTTGCGGCACCTCACTGAAGCCGTCATTGTCACGGTCATACGCGCTACGCGTACGATGGCAAGCGAACAGATAGGCACCTATCTTGCGGTTCTCAGACAGGACGGAGGCATTGAGGTCGGTGTGGACATCGTAGCCTGCATGTTCGTTGATGTGAGTGATATTGGATATGTTGACGAAGTTGCGTACAGGCTCCTTTGTGATGATGTTCACCACTCCGGCAATGGCGTTCGCTCCGTACATAGCCGAACCGCCTCCACGCACCACCTCAATGCGGTCAATCATAGCAGCGGGAACCTGCTCCAAACCATAAACAGACGCCATGGATGAGAATACCGGACGGGAGTCCATCAGTATCTGCGTGTATTGGCCTTGCAGTCCGTTGATGCGCAGGTCGGTCTTTCCGCAGTTGCTGCAGCTGTTCTCCACGCGTAAGCCCGGCTGGAAACTCATCGCCTCCGCCATACATGAGACCGCGGTGGTCTCGAACAACTTGGGCGAGAGAACATTGACGATGGTTGCTGCTTCCTGTCGCTTGGTGGCGTATCGGTTGGCGGTTACCACGACGCCGTTGAGCTGCTTGCTCATCTCGCTGAGCACGGCTTTCAGTTCGACGGTCTTGTCCGCCTCAATGTTGACGGGCAGTTCAACCGTCTCGTAGCCGACATAACTGAAGATAATCGTCTGTCGTCCGATAGGCAGGTCTTTCATCAGATAGTGACCGGACTCGTCGGTTACCGTACCGATGTTCGTTCCTTTGATTTGTACGTTGACGAAAGGCAGGTGCTCGCCTGTCTTCTCATCCAACACGTGCCCGGTGAGGTGCGCGTCGTATTGAGCAAAGGATAAAGAAAGGTGGAAAGTGAAAAGAGAAAGTATTATTAATCGCAACCAATTATTTCGCATATTCTGTCTGTTCTTGATTATCTGCTTTATCAATCTTCTTTTCTATCGAGTGCCCAACGGAAGCCGAGGTAAATCTTCCATCCGGTAGTGGGTGCCCAGACCATGGACGCATCGTAAGGCAGCGAGCCATCCATGATAACCTGTCCCTTGGTGTCGTATGTGCCGAAGATAGGTCTATCCTGTGTGAAGTTGGTCATGTTCTCCGCACCCACGTAGAGGGAGCAGGTACGCCAGTACTTCGTGACCTGCGCCAGCAGCTGCGGATACCACTTGTGGTACATGTTGTTATTTTGCGTGAAATATTGCGTTCGGTCGCCCCAATGAAGACCGTCAGGCATACGCCCGGGACCGTTGAACTGTGCGGTGACATCGAACTGCCAGTGCTTGAGCGGTGTGACGTAACTCATCGTTACCAGTCCCTTGAACTTGTTCTGCAACGCTTTCTCGCGCAGTTCGTACTGGCCTATGCCGAATCCGTAGTTGTGGTAAGATGTCTGGCGTACGTCGTTGTATCGGAAGGCGGCGGTTACAGTCCATCCGCGGAGTACCTCCATCGAGGCTTCAATCTGTGCAGTGTGGCTGAACGACTGACCGTTCGGGAGGTCTGTCAGATTATGAAAACAAATCTGATCCGATGAAGCGTCGAGGTCAACAATCAGTCCGTCGAGGAACCGTGTATAGTAGTACTCGGCAGATATCTGCAGATTACGTTTGCCGACGGGAATATCGAAGACGGTGGTCAGTCCGGCATTGATGCTTCGCTCCTGGTGCGGGTCAACCTGTGTACCCGTGGCGGGACGCCACTCGTACATCGTCGTGGGATTCCATTCACGTGACGACAGTAGCAGTTGGGATGCATTGTCAGCAACAACGTTCGGCGAACGGTAGCCCAGACCGACGCTTCCGCGCAGCGTCCACCAATCGAACGGCGCATAGCGGATATTCATACGCGGCGTGGCGAAAAATCCGTACCGCGATGACCAGTCGCCGCGAATACCGGCAATAAGAGTGAACTTCTCCTGAAAATTGAACGTATATTCCGCAAACATACCGGGTGTCAGTTCGCGCCTGTCCAGCACGAGCGGCGCGCCATAAGCCACCGGCGCGTAAGCCGGCGCCAACTGCTTGCCGGTGAGCGCCTCCCAATATTGGTCGTAGTTGACGCTCGCGCCGGCAGAAAGCTTGTGCGATACTTCGTATTCCACCAATTCTCCCTGACGGTTGTAATGGTGTTCGGTGGGCGTCCATGTGTTCTGGAAGATGGCATTCAAATAGCCGTTCGCCTGCGAGGCTTTCCAAGCCGTAGGACCATAGGTGTTGAACTGGTCGTGGTACGAACCGGCGGCAATGATACCGAGTGACATACCGGACTCCTCGTCAAACACGAAGCCGTTCTTCATGAATCCCTCCACACGGTCGCTGCGCAGGTCAATCAGGTAGGGGTTGGCAGGCGGATTGATGCCCATCTTTTTGCCCATTACCGTCTCGCGCTGACCGCCGTGGCGCTCGTCGTGCAGTCCGCGGACAAGGAACTGGAACGTATATTCGTCGTTCTTGTAGTACCAGCGGTTAAGCAGATTGAGATTGCGGTTCATAGGCATGTCCAGCATGCCGTCCATATTATCATCCATGGGCCATGCACCTTCCTGATAATGTGCAAGCACGCCCGTGGACAAGGTGCCTAACATCGGATCATCGGGAATAGGGATGTCCCATCCGCCGGTGAGATTGACTTCGGCATGCAACTCCTTGTTGAGCATCAGATTGACGGCTATCGGCTGTTGCGTCTGGGGCTTAAGGTACTCGACATTGATCTGTCCGGTTATTGCTTCGTAACCGTTGATGACGGACGAGGTACCCTTGCTGATTTGCACGGCATCCATCCACGGACCGGGGATATACTCCATGCCGAATGACTGCGCGAGCCCGCGCACGGCAGGCGTGTTCTCGGTCAGCAGTTGCACGTAGGTGCCGCTCAGTCCGAGCAGTTTGATTTGTTTGGCACCGGTGGCGGCATCGGCATACGACACATCCACCGAAGCGGAAGTCTCAAAACTCTCGCTCAGGTTACAACAGGCGGCACGGCAGAGCTCGCCCTGCCCGAAAGACTGGGTGTCAAACGCAGAGTAACGCGACTTGATGACCGACTGGCGACGCGCCTCGACGGTCACTTCGTCCAACTGCTGGTCATCGGGGATAAGGACAATCATCAGCATCGAGCGGTCACGTACGCGCGTGGTGTCGTTGCGGTAGCCGAGGAACGAGGTGACGAGCAGTTTGGTCTGACGGATAGGTTCAATCTCAAACAACCCATCGGCATCCGTCGTTGTGCCCACAGTGGTCTCCGCCCACCAGACATTGGCGCCTGCAAGCGGCTCGCCTTTATCGTCCAGAACGACGCCGTGCAGATGGGCAAACAAGGGCATAGAAAGCAGAGTAAACCCTAGGATAAGTCCTACTTTAGTACACGATGAGCCCAAGGGGCACCCGTCACAGCCCTTAGCAGGTTTGCCGCTGTCCGACAGGCAGTCAGCCTGACGCTGGCGGCGGATAATCAGCCACATGCCTACGGCTGCAGCGAGGACAACTATTATCGTTATTATTTTTTGAAGCATACAGTTTGTCAACAATTATCCAAATTATCAAAATAATTCTTATAGCACAAGATTGCAGATGAATGCGGCAAGCCATGCTACGAGCAGGGAGTTGATGACGGAAAACATAGCCCATCGCCAGCCGACCTCCTTGCGGAGCGTGGAAACCGTTGCCACGCAAGGGAAGTACAGAAGTATGAACACCAGGAACGCGTATGCCGTGCCGGTGGTGAGCGCCATGGTGGTCAGGTCGTAGCCGAAGAGGATGGCGAACGTGGCGGCGATAGCCTCCTTGGCAGGGATGCCGGTCATGAGGCAGACACACATGCGCCAGTCAAAACCCAGCGGTGCCATCAGCGGTTCGAGCCAGTGACCGATTGCCGCCAGCCAGGACGTTTCCATCTCGTTGATGTCGCCGTTGGGGAAGAACTCCAGCGCCCAGATGATGATGGACGCGAACAGCACAACGGTAGTGATCTTCTTGAGGAAATCCTTCACGCGGAACCACACGTGACCTGTTATAGAACGCAGCGACGGCAGTTTGAAGTCCGGCAACTCGTTCACGCAATCGTCTTCACCCGTGCGGAACCACTTGGTTTTCTTGAGGATGAACGCCATGACAAAACTCAGCAGCATACCCAGCAGATACAGCGAGCCGAGGATAAGCGCGTGGTGGCTCTTGAAGAACGTGGAGATAAGCAGTATATACACCGGCAGCCGCGCCGAGCAACTCATGAACGGCACCATGAGCATCGTCACGGCGCGGTTCTTGGGGTTGGGAATCGTGTCACGCGCGGTAATGATTGCCGGTACGTTGCAGTCGAAGCCCATCAGCAGCGGGAAGAAACTGCGTCCGTGCAATCCGAGCAGGTGCATGAAGCGGTCCATAAGGAAGTTGATACGCGCCGTGTAGCCGATGTCCTCAATCAGGCTCAGGCAGAAGAATAGGATGATGATGTTCGGCAGAGCTGTAACGAGCGAGCCTACTCCCTGCACCACTCCGTCGGCCAGCAGACTGCGCAGCCAGCCCCCAGGCATACGGGCGACAATCAGGTCGTACAACCAGTCCACACCGCCTTGCATCCACTCCTGTATAGGTCCGCCGACCGCGAACGTACACCAGAATACGAACGACATGACGGCAAAGAAAATCGGGAATCCTGTCCACTTGTTCGTCAGCAACCGGTTGATGCGCTCTTCCCATGTGCTGGTGTCCGTCTCGGGATGGATAAGCACCTGCATCAACAGACCTTCCATATACGCGTGCCAAGCGTCCTCGTCCGATTGCTCCCATCCGTGAACGATGAACCGTTCGCGAGCCTGCAGCCTCGGGTCAACAGCGGCGCGGCGGATAGTCTGTGCCAGTTCGAGCAGTCCATCGCCCGTCACCGTGCTGACCAGCACCACCGGAACGCCTGTCTGTTCGCGGAACGCCTGCATGTCGAGCCTGTGACCGGTCTTGAGCAGCAGGTCATACCTATTGACGGCTATGACCATCGGATGACGGTGCTCCATGAACGACGGCGTCATCTGCAGGCACTCGCGCAGCCGCATGGCGTCCACCACCTGCAGCACAACATCCGTCGGCGTGGTGAGGGTGTCCATCTGCTCGTGCGACGAACACTCGTCGAACGTCCACTCCGGACGCGCAAGTCGCTCAATGACAGCGCTCTTGCCGCTGCCGTCGAGACCGACTACCGTGATATGTAAAGGCTGAGACGTGCTCATTTTCTACGGATGACTGATATCTGTTCTGAAAAACCGGTGCAAAGGTACAACATTTTTTTGACATTTGCAATACCTATTTATAGGGATTTTGCAGTGTGACATAAAAAAATGCCACCATCGGGTGGCATCGGGCTATTCCGTTTCGGCCGATTGGGGTAATGTCTTGCTTGCCTTGGCTCCGAGTTCGCGAATCTTGTCGGCCGTGACAAGCACGTTCCCTTTGCCTTCGGACAGTTTCTTGTAGGCTTCATCGTACGTCTTCTGAGCGGCATCAAGGCTCTTCCGTACCTTCTGGAAATCTTCCAGCGAACCGCACAGCTTGTCGTACATCGCGCCTGCGAGACGGGCTATCTCCTGTGCGTTCTTGCTCTGGTTGTCCTGTTTCCAGACGTAACTGATCGTGTGCAGCGTGGCAAGCAGGGTTGTCGGGCTGACGATTACAATCTTGCGCTCCAGCGCATAATCGTAAAGAGTGCTGTCGGCCTGAATAGCCACGCTGTACGAGGCTTCGATAGGCACGAACATCAGCACGAAGTCCGGCGTGTTCAGTCCCGTGGCGCGCTGGTACTGCTTGTCGTAAAGCTCCTTCACATGCTGCTTGAGAGACTCGGTGTGCGCCTTCAGCAGGGCTTTGTACTGCTCCTCGTTCTCGGCGTGCTGAAGCTGCTCGTAGGCAACAAGCGACACTTTGGAATCGACGATGATATGCTTGTTGTCCGGCATGCGGATGATAACGTCCGGACGGAGCGTATCGCCCTCCACACCGTGCACCACAACCTCGCGGTCGTACTCAACGCCTTTCCTCAGTCCGGAGGCTTCGAGTACCTTTTCCAGAATGAACTCTCCCCAGTTACCCTGCTTCTTCACGTCGCCTTTGAGTGCCTGCGTGAGGCTGGTAGCGTCCTTCGAGAGCGTCTGGTTGAGTTCGATGAGTTGCTTGAGTTCCGCCTGCAGCGAGGCTTTCTCGCGTGTCTCCTGATTGAAGGCGTTGCTGACCTGCTCGCGGAAGTCCTTGATGCGCTCGTTAAGCGGCAAAAGAATGTCGCCTATCTGCTTGCTGCTCTGCTGAGTGAAGTCCTCCTGACGCTGACGGAGCACCTTGGTGGCGATGTTTTCAAACTCAGTGGTCAGACGCTGCTGCATCTGTTGCGCCTCCTGGAGTTGTTTGTCCAGTTGTTCCTGCTGGTGACGTTTGTCCGCCTCGGCGGCTGCCAGTTCGGCGGAGAGTGAGGTGATACGGTCGCGCAGGGCATTGGTGTCGGCAAGCTGCTTGCGCATCACAAGCCACACGACCACGGAACCGGTGGCGGCACCGGCTATAAGACCTAATATCAGAGAGGCAATTACTTCGTACATACTGATTTCTGTATTTATGCAACCAGCCTGTTGGCGTCAATCTTGGCGAGCTTCTGTTCTGCCATCTCGCGGGTGACAACGCAATCCTGCTGCGGGATATCGAACATTATGTCCATCATGATTGTTTCCGTCAGGCTGCGCAGACCGCGGGCACCGAGCTTGAACTCAATAGCTTTGTCGACAATGTAATCCAGAGCACTCTCATCGAAGGTAAGCTGAATGCCGTCCATCGCCATGAGCTTCTGATACTGCTTGGTGATAGCGTTTTTCGGCTCGGTGAGGATACGCCTGAGGGCTGGACGGTCCAGCGGCTCAAGATACGTGATGATGGGCAGACGACCGATGATCTCGGGTATCAGTCCGAACGCCTTCAGGTCCTGCGGGGCGATGTACTGGAGCATGTTGTCCTTGTCGATGCGCTTGGTCTTGTTCTGCGACTCAAAGCCTACCACCTGGGTGTTCAGCCGCTGGGCTATCTTCTTCTCGATACCGTCGAACGCACCGCCGCAGATGAACAGGATGTTCTGCGTATTGACGTGGATGAACTCCTGCTCGGGGTGCTTGCGCCCGCCTTTGGGAGGCACGTTCACTATAGCACCTTCCAGCAGTTTGAGCAGTCCCTGCTGCACACCTTCGCCCGACACGTCACGGGTGATAGACGGGTTGTCACTCTTGCGGGCAATCTTGTCAATCTCATCGATGAACACGATGCCGCGTTCGGTCTTCTCAAGGTCATAATCAGCCTCCTGCAGCAGGCGCACCAGTAGCGACTCCACATCCTCGCCCACGTATCCGGCTTCGGTCAGAACGGTGGCATCCACAATGGTGAACGGCACAGCGAGCATCTTCGCTATCGTGCGTGCCATCAGCGTCTTGCCTGTACCCGTCGAACCGACGAGGATGATGTTCGACTTCTCTATCTCCACGCCGTCGCCCGATTCGGGTTGCAACAGACGCTTGTAGTGGTTATAGACGGCCACGGCGAGGTGCTTCTTCGCATCGTCCTGACCAATCACGTACTGGTCGAGGAACGCCTTGATTTGCGTCGGGCGCGGCAGGGTTTTCATGTCGAGCTTGCCGGAGTTCTTTATCCCGGCAGCCGCAGCCTCACTGCGCTCTTTGTCCTTGCGGCGACGGCGGTCTTCTTCCACCTCGGCACCGCTGTCAAGCTGATACTGCTCCTCTAATATGTCGTGCGCGCCCTCGATGCAGTCAAAGCAGATGAACTTCCCGTCCACGCCCTGAAACAGTTGTTCGTACGGCACATCGCGACCGCAAAACGAGCAACGACCTTTGTCTTTCTTACTCATGATATGTCTGTATTTTGCAGCCAAGTTTGGCTGCTGCGTGTTATCTCTCCGCCTTGGTATATACGCGGTCAATCATACCGTAGTCAAGCGCCTCCTTGGCGGTCATCCAGTAGTCGCGGTCGGCGTCCTGACGAATCTTATCGACCGTCTGGTGCGAGTGGTCGGCAATGATCTGATAGAGCTCGTCCTTGAGTTTGAGTATCTCGCGGGCGGTTATCTCTATATCGCTCGCCTGACCTTGTATGCCGCCCATGGGCTGATGAATCATGACGCGGCTGTGCGGCAGCGCGCTACGCATGCCCGTCTCACCGGCAACAAGCAGCACGGCGCCCATCGAGGCGGCCATGCCCGTACACATCGTGCTCACCTTCGACGACACGAACTGCATCGTATCGTATATACCCAGACCGGCATAAACCGAACCGCCGGGAGTGTTCAGGTACAGATGGATATCACGGTCAGGCTCGCTGGAGTTGAGATACAGCAGCTGCGCCTGGATGACGTTGGCGGTATAATCGTTGATCTCCGTGCCGAGGAAGATGATGCGGTCCATCATCAGGCGGCTGAACACATCCATCTGCGTGACGTTCAGCTGACGCTCCTCCAGAATGGACGGACTGATATAGTTCGCCTTCGGCTGAGCGGCCATCGATTGTTGCATAACTTGCTCCACGTGCATGCTGTTCATGCCCTGAGCGGTGGTGTACTTCAGAAAATCGTTCATATCGGATTCGTATTTAGCGTCAGCAATAATTCGTATTTTTTAATTCGTAATTCGTAATTCAAAAAAAGGCCGCCGTGTGGCAGCCTTGTTCAATCCCCGACAAGGTAAACGCGCTTACGCGAGTTTGTTGATGTATCGAGCCAGCTTCGACTTGAGGTTTGCTGCCTTGTTGTCGTGGATGATGTTGCGTTTTGCCAGCTTGTCAAGCATGGAGCTTACCTTGGGCAACATAGCTGCTGCGGCAGCCTTCTCAGTCGTGGCGCGGAGGTCACGAACGGCGTTGCGCGCGGTTTTTGCATAATAGTGATTGCGAGCCTTGCGGGCTGCTGTCTGGCGGATACGCTTCAATGATGATTTGTGGTTTGCCATTTGTTTTCAGTGAGGGTGTCCAACCCTCCAAGTTTTGTTTGTTAGTGATAAATGTTTACATTTACACGATCTTGCTAATTGCTTAGCCAACAAGATTCTTTAGAGAGGAAAGTAGTAGTCCATAGCAGAGTCGAACTGCTCTTTAGAGAATGAAAATCTCTCGTCCTAACCGATAGACGAATGGACCATCGCGTTCGGCAAAAGTTGCTTGGCAGATGTCGCCCTGCGACATAGAGCGCAACTTTGCCTCCGCTCTCCCCAAAACCAATTGCGCAATTGCTTTGGGGACCCCGTGGGATGTATTGCTACACTTTGGCGAGGCACTTTCGCGAAAAAAGCATGCAAAAATACAACAAAAAATTGAATTATGCAAATTTTCTAGAAGAAAAAACACTTTTTTGCACAAATATTTGCACTTTCCATTTGTTTTTAGTATCTTTGCATGTCAAAATGTGACGTAAATCATTATGCAAAGCAAGATTACAACCCTCAGTATATTGTTATTGTGCCTGTTCGGCATCGCACCTGTCATGCATGCGCAAGACAAGCCCATACGCGGAACAGGTCTCGAGCAGCACGACTTTTTCGACCCGACGCGCACCGAACAGGTGCAGGAGAACTACGCTTTCGGCGTCACATACCATGTCGAAGGTGGCTATTCGCAAGCCCACCAGCGGATGATCAGCGACACAATCAGCGCACTCTATCTGCACGGAGCACGAGTCGGAGCACAAGTCGAAATGACGCTGCCAAAACGGTTCTCACTGAACATCGGACTGCTGTACAGCGTCATGTACGGAGTGAGCCGGCAGCACTACCACTCGGTCAGCAGCGAGCAGGTGCAGACGGAAGTACTCAACAACCACATTGTCGAGCACGCGCTCACCATTCCCGTGCGCGTACAATATAATATCCCGTTGTGGAAACAACTGTCTATGCACTTCTACGGCGGACCGCAACTCATGTTCGGACTGGCGGAAACGAACTACACCGACGCTCAGGTCAGCGACGACACACGCGCATGGCTGCTCGCGCAAGGCAAACGTCTGGACAACTACGACAAGTACATCAACCGCGACCTCTTCCGCACGAACATACAGCTCGGCTTGGGGGGAGGATTCACGTGGGATGTCTATCGCATTGAGGCGGGGTACGATTTCGGATTGAACAACCTCCTCCGCACACCCGTCTATTCCAAGGACCGCATGTGGGAATGGCAGTGGCACGTCAGCTTCATCTACAAGTTATAAGTATTCACAAGACGTCTTAAGGACCTGACCCGATACTTTGTCGGGCTAAACTCGAGGGCTTACCGTAGGATAACCGTACCATACCCGTAGGATAACCGTAGGATAAAGCCCTCATTTTTCATAAAGTAGGCACACACCACATATATACTACGTATATATGTATAAAGTTGCATGAAAACACCAAAAACATGGATACATATCATCTCAGAAAACAGATACACCGGCTGCCGGGGAAGGTCATTCACGCTATCCCGCTGCCCGAGCCGGAAGTGACGGAAGGTCAGGGAGCACGCCGGCAGATTGGCGAACTGTGCAAGCAAGCCGGCTACAAGCAGGTGCTGCTCGTTACTGACCGGACACTTTCACACTTAGGGTACGAGCAGGCTGTCGCCGATTCGTTGGCGGCTGCCAAGGTGGGCTGCACCGTGTTCAGCGACATAAGCAGCGAGCCCACGATAGCCATCATCGAAGCCGGACGCCGGCAGGCGGCAGCCTGTCAGGCGGAGTGCATCATCGCTCTTGGAGGCGGTTCTGTCATGGACACCTGCAAAATGATTGCCGCAGGCATGCGGATGCCTCACCTGCCCGTCAAGGCGCTGCTGCTGAAGTTCCTGCCTGTACCGGGGCAGACATTGCCGCTGATTATGGTTCCTTCCACCGCCGGCACAGGTGCCGAAACAACGGTCGGTGCCGTCGTTATGAACGAGCACGGCGTGAAGAGCTCGACCGTACTGATTGGCCTGAACGTCACCAACGTAGTGCTTGACAGCGAACTGACCATCCATGCGCCGGCACAGGTCACCGCCGCATGCGGCATGGACGCACTCAGCCATTGCATCGAAGGTGCTGTAGCCGATGTCGAGGAGGACGAAGAAGACATGCACCTTTCGATGGAAGGCGTGAAACTTATCCTCGAAAACCTGCCCAAGGTCATTCGGGATCCGGAAAACAGTGACGCACGGCTGGCTATGTGCCGCGCTGCTTTGTACGGCGGCAACGCCATCAACACCCAGCTCGCAGGCTACGTCCACGCCTTTGCGCACAGCATAGGCGCCAAGTATCACCTCTCGCACGGCCAGGCTATCTCGCTGATGCTGATGCCCGTGCTGGAGTTCCAGCAGGACGTCTGCCGCGACAAGTACGCCGCGTTGGCAGACTACTGCGGCGTGCCGGACTTCCTGCAAGCCGTTCGCAACCTGATGACGCAGTGCGGCATGGACAAGATTCCTTCGCCCGTACGCGCATGCGACCACGAGGAACTTACTGATATGATTGCCGCCGACTCCATCAACTATTCGGCTCCCGTCACGCTGAGCAACAATGACATCAAGCTGCTCCTTGAAACCGTTACCGATTACAACGCCACCGGCACCGAAGGCTATACCGAAGGCTCCATACGCGAGATTGTGGCTGCCCAACGACGATTCTTCCGCACAGGCACAACGCTGCCCGTCAGTTGGCGCATCAAGCAACTCAAGCGACTCAAGGCTGCCGTACTGGCGCACGAACTGGAGTTTGAGCAGGCATTGGCGGACGACCTCGGACGCAGCCGCGCGGAGGCATACCTATGTGACATCGGACCGATTATCGTGGAGATCAACGAGATGCTCAGCGGCCTGCGACGCTGGTCACGACCGGAGCTTCACTTCAGCGGACTGATGTGCTTCCCGAGCCTGGTGACGAAGGTCTATAAGATGCCCTACGGCGTATCGCTGGTCATCAGCCCGTTCAACTTTCCTATCCTGCTCACCATAGGCGTCGTGGCGGCGGCGATGTCCGGCGGTAACACGGTGGTCATCAAGTCGAGCTCGAAGTCCGCAGCGTGCACGGCAGTACTGAAACGTTTCTTTGCCGAGGTCTTTCCGCCTGAATACGTGACGCTCATCGACGGCGGACACGATGTAGCGGACATGTGTCTGGCGCAACGCTTCGACAAGATCTTCTACACCGGCTCACCGGCTGTAGGCAAGCACGTGCTGGCAGAAGCGGCTAAGAACCTCACGCCCGTGGCACTCGAACTTGGCGGTGAGACGGGCAACTGGTGCATCGTGCGCAAGGATGCCGACCTCAAGGATGCCGCACGCAAGATTGCGTTCTTCAAGCTCACCAACGCGGGACAGATTTGCATCAACATCAACCAGATAGCCGTGGCGGAAGAGGTCGCAGACGCGTTCCTTGCCGAACTGCAAGCCACTTTCACCGCACAGATTGGCGAACATGCCGAGACTAACCCCGAGTACCCTAAACTGATTACTGATGCCGCCTACGACAAGTGCGCGCGTCTGGCGGACGAGTACCGCGACCGTATCATCTTCGGCGGCACGGGCGACCGAGACAGCCGCAAATACGCACCCACAATCATCTACCCTGTGAACATCGACGAGCACATTGTTCAGCACGAACTGTTCTGCCCGCTGCTGCCCGTCGTGCCGTTCAAAGATAGCGAGGTTGACAGTCTGATGGATACCGTTGCCGACCGCGAGCATCCGTTGGCAATGTACCTGTTCACCCGCAATATCCGCTGGGCGAACCGTGTCATGCAGACCCGGCAGTACGGCGGCGGTTGCATCAACGAGGTATGCATTCATATGATGGTCAAAGGTGTGCCTTTCAACGGTACAGGTCACTCGGGTATGGGCGCCTACCACGGTGAGTGGGGCTTCCGCGAGTTCACGCACCCGCAGACCGTGCTCCGCGGACACACGCACCTGAACCTCCCGCTTCGTGAACACCCGTACGGCGGCAAGGCCGGCGAACGGAAGATGGCTATCCTCCGGCTGTTTGAGAGATAAACGATACTGAAGGTTGTATGCTGTTCCAAATCATTCACCCCGCCGAGGCACTCCGACCTTATATTACGCGTTACGTGTTCGTGCGCGCGGAAGGCTCGACGGACACGATGACACCTCCTGCTGGTGACCCGCGTTTCGTCAACGGCAAGCACGTGCAGCCTTTGTTGCCCAACTACGGCAGTTTCATATTCATGCGCAACGTGCTGGCGGAATTTAACAGCGCCAGCAGTCTAACTTCTAACAGCGCCAGCGGTCTAACTTCTAACAACACTAATATGGTACAGGCGGATGGCCTGACCTTGTTGGGCGCCAACCTCCGGATGATCGGTCTGACTACGCTGAGCGGTTGGTTTGAGGGGATGCTGCTTGATTTCGAGCCGGGTGGCATGCACGCTCTTGCAGGCATTGACCTGCAGCAGCTCGCCGGAAAAGTGGTGCCCGCAGTTGAATACGGCGATGCAGGGCTCGTGCAGCTTGACTTGCTCTTCAAGAGCCATGCCCGCGCGGAAGACATATCCGTGCTGCTTGACGCGTTCTTCCTCGGGCACCTGCCGCGCAAGGAGGACTACAACTACACTCGCCTGAGAAAAGTCATTGCCGCATGCGATGCTGCGAGAGGTGACATCAGCGCATCGGATATGGCGTCGGCAGCCTGCCTGGGCGAACGGCAGTTCCTGCGCGTGTTCCGGCAGTACATAGGTATCCCGCCCAAGCAGTTCGTCCGACTGAGGCGTTTTCACCGTGCGCTGCAACAGATGCAGCAGACAGCCGCAGCAGGCAAACCCATCGACCTGCTGGCGATTGCCTTGGAGCACGGCTACTACGACCTTAGTCACATGGCGCAGGAGTTCCGGCTGATGGGATGCGTCTCACCCGGGCAGTTCCGCGCGTTAGGCATACCATTGAGCGATGATTTTTCCGTCTTTTTTGCCTAACCGTATTTTGGTTATTCTTGTTGCCATTCTTTTGGCATCTGCAGCGATGGCAACACAACCTCAGCTGTAGCCGACTGCCGGATAAACATCACATAATAGATTGGCATATACCAAATCCCCTGTTCTTGATATACGTGTGGCTCATTGGACAAGACAACGGCTTGACGGATATCATAGTCCTTGTTGCTTAAGAAGTTCGACAATGCGCTGTGTTCCTTGTAATCCTTTCCGGATTTGACCTCAATGGGCAATACTTGCACCGTGTTCGTGTCGTTGATCAGATAGTCCACTTCACCTTTCTTTTTGTTGTCGTAGTAATACAACTTGTATCCGTGCGCTCTCAGCTCTTGCGCTACGACAGATTCATACACATTCCCCAAGTTAACGCTTCGTTCATCTTGTAGCACAGCGTTGATATTCAACCCATATAGCAGATGAGTTAATAACCCTACATCATTCAAATAGAGTTTTATCAGGTTCTTCGATGATGACTCTGCCAGTGGGTAAGTAGGCTGACTGACCGCTTTTACCTCCAATGTTACGCCTGACTCTATCAAGTACTCGAATTCATCCTGGTAGTCTGCAAAATGTTTGCCTTTCTTGTCCTCTATCTTCTGATAAACGATGCGTTTCTTTTTGTTCTCCAACTGACTGGGAATCAAGTCGTAGATACGACGTATCATCAACTTTCTCTCGGCATCGTATTGCGAGGCATCAGTACGATACAGTTCGTATATATCCTTGTGAACCTTCCTCACTTCGCCTATATTTCTGGCAGGCAGGAACTTATTGACAGCATCAGGCAGTCCTCCTACCAACAGGTAGTATCGGAATAGCTGTAACATATAACGGTGCATTCCTTCCGGCAGAGCTTGCTTGTCTTGATAATACTTCTTCACACCTTCTATCGCTGTTTCTCCTACGCCATTTGCCCACAAGAACTCCTCAAAGTCAAGCTGGTACATCGTCTCAACGGCTATACTACCGATTGGCACGGACGTCGTCTCGCTTAGCGCTATTCCCAATTGCGAACCGGAGGCAATGAAGTGATATTGGCCTTCCTCCTGTAAGAATTTAAGCATCGTCATCAAGTGAGGATAAACTTGTATCTCATCCAGAAAAATCAGCGTGTCGGACTTGTTGCCCAGTTTTGCTTGAGGAAGAGCCGCCAATTGCAGATACATATCTTGCGTACTCTTTACATTGGCAAAAACAGCCTGTCCCTCTTTGTCTTTCTGAAGGTTAATCTCAACATAATTTTGAAATAGTTTCTTGCCGACATAGCGAATCAGATAGGATTTGCCGATCTGTCGCGCACCATTCACTAATAGAATCTTGTCTGTTTCTTGGGCCAGATAATGCTTAATGACGGATGTAAATTTGCGTTGTAGCATAGTGCTTGAGTTTTAGGTCACAAAGATACAAAAATAATTTGAAATATGCAAATAAATCCCACTTATTCCTTTATTTTTATGCCAAAATTTACCACTTATTCCATATTTTGATGGCATATTTTACCACTTATTCCGTATTTTTGCCACAATAATCACCATTTATTCTGTCATTTTAGTTTGTAATTGTATCATAATATCCCAGTCATTTCCGCGTGTTGGGCATACCGCTGCGAGATGACTTTTCCGTCTTTTTTGCCTGAATGTAATTCTCATGCAGAATAGCAAAAGCGCAAAATCCCGCAGTTCACAATGCCTGCGGGATTTTTTGTAATGGCAGCCATCAGGTCGAATAGCCAACCGCGGTAGATTGCCTGTGCCCGATTCAATCGGGCGGAATGAGAAGAAAAGATGGTTGCAGATGGAGCGATGTGAAGTGACGATTGGTCATCGAGGGGAATCCACCAAAGTTCTTTGATCTTGTGGGCGAGGTGCTAGCGGTGGAGGAAATGAATCATCCAGTCGCGGCGTTGGCAGCTGCGTTCCAACAAGAAGAACTCACGCCACTGATGCTCATTCAACTCAACGATGTCGAACGAGGGAGTAGTGGCACTGAAATATCGGAAGCGGATGGCTAATGTCATAGGCGGTATTTTATAGAGGAAGATTCAGCACTTTCTCGATAATCGGAGCCATGTCGTAGTATTTGTATTCGGCAAGGCGGCCGCCGAAGAGGACGTTGATTTCTTGGGCTGCGAGAGTGCGATATTGGTCTGCTAACAAATTGTTGCGGGCATCGTTGACCGGATAGAACTGCTCCATGCCGGGTTGGTACTCGGTGGAGTATTCTTCGCTTACCACGGTTTTCGGGCAGTCATAGACGGATTGACCGAACATCTCAAAGTGCTTGTGCTCAATGACGCGGGTATAAGGCACATCGTGTGAGGTGTAGTTGATAACTGCGTTGCCTTGATAGTTCGGGGTGTCTTCTATGCGCGTTTGGAAGGAAACCGTGCGCCAGTCTAAGCGACCGAACTTGTAATCAAAGTACTCGTCAATTGGGCCGGTATAGATTAGTTGGTTGGCAATCTCTCGCCAATTATCCTTATATTCCTTGAAAAAATCGCACTCTGTCTTAACCTCCACACCTTCTAACAGCGCAGCGATTAACTTATTGTAACCGCCGATGGGAATACCTTGGTAGGCATCGTTGAAGTAGTTGTTGTCAAAGACGAAGCGCACAGGCAGACGCTTGATAATGAAGGCAGGAAGATCTTTGCAGTCGCGTCCCCATTGTTTTTCTGTGTACTCCTTGATGAGTTTATAGAAGATGTCTTTGCCAACTAAGCAGAGTGCTTGTTCTTCCAAGTTGCGGGGTTCGCGACCTTGTAAGGCGGCAAGTGCTTCGGCTCGTTGTTCCTCAATCTTGGTTTTGGCTTCATCCGGTGTGCGAACTCCCCATAATTGCGCAAAGGTGTTCATGTTAAACGGCAGGTTGTAGAGCTCGCCGTGATAGTTGGCAACTGGGCAATTGGTGTAGCGGTTGAAGGGCACAAGCGAGTTGACAAAATCCCACACGGCTTTGTTGTTGGTATGGAAGATGTGCGCACCGTACTTGTGCACGTTGATGCCTTCGATGTTCTCACAATAGACATTGCCGCCGAGGTGCGGACGCTTGTCAATGACGAGGCAAGATTTACCGGCTTGCTTAGCTCGGTAGGCGAAGGTTGCTCCGAAGAGGCCGGAACCAACTATGAGGTAGTCGTAATGCATTTAGTCCGCAAGTTTAGGACGATTCAAATAGTGTATTACCGTTTCTTTTTCAAGAGTATCACTCGGGAACTGATCTACGTATTGCTGAATTGAATCATTATAGAAATACTCAAAGTCTCTACCTTGATACAAATCGTACATCAATTTACGTGTAAAATGAAGCACATAATCCGTATTAGCAACCCATTTTGCAGCGTGCTCTATATCCACTTCCATTGGTCCAACTCCGTAGCCTATTTCAGCCATACATGAAGGATAAAGATTGGCTGTGTAGTACAAGTAGCAAATACCTCCATGAGGAATGAAGACTGTTTCCCCATCTTGTACTATGTCGGCAACGCGCTGCCCAAGTTTCCATTGATTTTCATAATTCTGTTTGCCGTTGTGTAAGTAGATCTTCCAAACGCGATTATGGTAGGCGGAATATATTCCGAGAATAGATGTCCAACCTATTACGATATATGCTATGAGGCGCACATACTTATTTAGATCCAATGTACAGACGATAGGAATGAGCAAAAGTGCAAATGGAATCATGTACTGATAGTAGTGATGTCCTCCATGTACAAAGAAGAATTGCAACAGGAATCCACCTATCCCAAAGAAACACATCAAAGCCTCGCGCCATTTGCCTTGTTTGAATATAATCGGTAATAGCATTAAAGCAACGCAAACAAATGGTACAATTCTATTCATAAATCCAATTAGATTGCCCCATAGACGCGCTATCTTTGAAGCAAAAGTTGTCTCTCTGCCCCAATAAGCATCCATTACATCTGTCCCATAGCCGTTAAATAGTATAGACCGATAGATGTCCGTTCCCCAACAAGCCAAACAAATGAGCAACGGCAGGCAATAGCCAAGTAGATAGAATCCTGCTTGTTTCCATTTGTTGGTACTGGTAGAAACTACAATGAGCCACAAAACCAATAACAGGAAACCTGCGCCGAATTGTTTAGTCAAGAATGAACAACAAGCTAGTGCTCCGACTAATATTTGCCATGCAGGATGGCTATCTTTCCACTTAAGGAACAGACTGATTGATAGCAATCCCCAGAATACACTTGGAATTTCAAAGAGGATTTCATTGCCCTGAGGCCAATGCATCACAATAAAGAATAGCCAAGCGATAAATGCTGATACATACTTGCTTGCTCCCCATTTGCGAGAAATATAGAATAAGCAAGAAGCGCAGCCTATCGCATACAACCAATGTACCGCCAAATAGAAGGGATAACAACCATATGGCACATGGAACAACCATTTTAGAGCCACGTTAATGTAGAACCACAATGGCGGGTAATTGAGATGTAATGTCTCGTAAGGAATGAATCCCTCAGATATACGCTCCATCTCTACCAGAATAATAGCGGAATCTACGTCCATGGAATTAAAGAACGAGCCAATAATGAGCACTAATACGGACAAAACTCCAGTTATACCGAGAGCCCATTTTACATACTTGTTGTCAAAAAACTCTTTCATTTCAAGTTCTTATTTATTGTACGAAAATCAGTTAAAGCTTTGAGGCCTATTTTGAATATTCGGCGCATGTTTATGGAGTTTACTCCGCCTTGACGAGGACGGAAAGTAATCGGATACCAGCCGATGTTGTAGTGCCAACGAACGGCGATTGCACTTACGGCTACGTTGGTGAGGTTGTAGTCTTGCGGGATGATGTCCAAGATAGGCTTCAGTTTGTCGGATTTCAAGAGACGGAAAGGTGTGTTCGCGTCTTTTACCCACACATGGAACATGAGCCAAACGACCAAACGCAAGGTTTTCGTAACAAAGACGCGACTTGCTCCGTCTTGTCTGCCTCCGCGTGTACCGATTTGAAAGTCAAACTTGTCGCGGTTCTCCCACATCTGCCAAAACTCTTCCGGCAAAGTCTGACCATCACTATCCGTTTGGAAGATGTAATCGGCACTATTGTTCATAGCGTACTTATACAGGTACATGACGGTTGCTCCGTGTCCAGAGTTCTGTTTGTCCAGCGGTTTGAGGAGCGGGTACTTGGCTTGCAGTTTCTGCATAATAGCGAAAGTCTTGTCCTTGCTACCATCGTTGGCGATGACTAACTGCGCCTTGTGACCATCGGCGTTGATCTTCTCGCAGATGGGATGCCATTGTTTGATTACATTCTCAATGTTTGCCTCCTCATTATAAGCCGGAAGCACGAAATAAATTGTATCCATGTTATTGATTTTTATCGGTGTGCTCGGAAGCACTTCGGAAAGTGACGTATTTGTTCAACAAGAATTGTATCAGCGCCACAACGACGATGGAAACAAGTTTGCAGGCGATTTCATTCCAGCCGCCTTTCGTGACCATCAGATAGAGCATTCCTTCGCTGATGCCCAAGCCAACAAGTCCTACCGCATAGAACGATAGGAAACGTGCGGTCACTTTGTCTTTGACCTTGAAATTCAGGGAACGGTTGAGGACGAACGATGTGAAAATGCCGGTGTGAATGCTGATGATGTTCGCCCACAAATACGGCATAAAGTCCCAGTAGCACAGCACCGAATACACGCCGAAGTCCAGCGCGGCGCAAAAGCCACCGATGATCCCATACAAGATGAGATGACGAAAACGGGAGTAAACCTCTTTTATCATAAAAACGCGGATCCCTTTTATTACTTATCCGCTGATTGAGGTCCTGAGAAAACCCGAAATGTCGAATAAGCAATGCAGAAACCCACGCTGTGATATACATATGTACACACGTTCTTGCGTACGCGCTTGTGTATAATCACACCTCGGGCATCTACCACTACTTGTTTTCGAACATTACTATTGAAGTTTCTCAGGTTTCAATCAGTCAAAAACAAGCG
>JAFSXJ010000012.1 GCA_017444065.1 Paludibacteraceae bacterium
CGCCGCTACAAGACCTTCAACGGCGACCCGACCAAGGGCTGGATCTTCATGCCGTGCGAACTGATCTTCCTCAACGGTCATCATCTGAAAGACTGCATCCGCAAGTACATCGAACTATGGAAAGACGACTTCGGTGCTGACTATGAAGGCTTCAAAGAGTGGTTTGAGAAGTACAACTACGTCTGCGCGACGCTTGTTGACCGTATCGTGCCGGGCTTCCCGCGCAAAGATATTGCCACTATTCAGGAGAAAGTCGGCTACAACGACAACCTCGTGGTACAAGCCGAGATCTTCCACCTCTGGGTGATTGAGAAACCCGAGAACATGTCGATTGCCGAACTGGAGGCCGAGTTCCCTGCCAACAAAGCCGGCTTGAACGTGCTCATCGCCGAGAGCGAGAAACCGTACCACGAGCGCAAGGTGACCCTGCTGAACGGTCCGCACACCGTGCTCAGCCCTGTAGCCTATCTGAGCGGCGTGAACATCGTGCGCGATGCCTGCAACCATGAGGTGCTGGGCAAGTACATCAACAAGGTGATGTTCGACGAACTGCTTGAGACCCTCAACCTGCCCAAGGACGAACTCCGCGCCTATGGCGAGTCAGTACTGGAGCGCTTCAACAACCCGTATGTGGATCACGCTGTGACGAGTATCATGCTCAACTCGTTCCCGAAGTTCGAGACGCGCGACCTGCCCGGCTTGAAGACCTATCTGGAGCGCAAGGGCGAACTGCCGAAAGGCCTGGTGCTTGGTCTGGCTGCTATCATCACCTACTACAAGGGCGGTGTGCGTGAGGACGGTGCTCCTATCGAGCCGAACGATGCACAGGAGATTATGGACCTCTTGAAAGACCTCTGGGCTACCGGCGACACACGCAAGGTCGCTGAAGGTGTGCTCGGTGCTACCGACATCATCTGGAAAGAGAGCAAGCAGAACCTCAATGAGATTCCCGGCCTGACCGACCTCGTTGAGTTGTACCTCAATTCTATCGAAGCCATCGGCATGCTCAACACCGTCCAGGCCATGCTGGCTGTGGATAAGGTAGATGATGTCATCTCCAAGATCAAGAGCCTGTTCTAACATGACATCGGTTTTGAAAATCAATCCTGCCGACAATGTGGTTGTAGCTTTGCAACCTCAATCGGCAGGTGCCGTTATTGAGGTGGACGGAAGGAAGATAACCGTGCTTGAAGACATACCTGCCGGTCACAAGATTGCTATCCGTGACTTGGCAGAAGGCGAGAATGTCATCAAATACGGGTTTCCCATCGGTCATGCCAAAGTGGCGAAGGCGACTGGCAGCTGGATGAACGAGCATAACATCAAGACGAACCTTGCCGGACTGCTCTCTTACGAGTATCATCCTAAGCAGGTAGTGCTCAACATCCCCGACGAGCAGCGCACCTTCATGGGCTACCGCCGCAAAGACGGACAAGTGGGCATCCGCAACGAGGTGTGGATCATCCCGACCGTAGGCTGCGTGAACGGCATCATTCAGCGTTGTGCCGAGCGTCTGCGTCAGGAAACGGGCGCAGACAACATCTTCGCTTTCCCGCACAACTACGGCTGCTCGCAGCTCGGAGATGACCATGAGAATACGAAGAAGATTCTTCGTGACATGATTCATCATCCTAATGCCGGTGCTATCCTTGTCGTATCACTCGGTTGCGAGAACAACCAACCCGATGTGTTCCGCGAGTTCTGCGGCGAGATAGACGAGGAGCGTGTGAAGTTCGTGGTCACCCAGAAGATCCAAGGCGATGAAGTGGAGTACTGCATGCCCATTCTGCGTGATCTATATACTAAGACCGTACACGACAAGCGCGTGGCTGTACCCTTGAGCGAACTGCGTGTCGGACTCAAATGTGGCGGCTCGGATGGATTTTCGGGTATCACCGCCAACCCGCTGCTCGGTTGCCTGAGTGACTGGCTCGTGGCACAAGGCGGCACAACCGTGCTTACCGAGGTGCCGGAGATGTTCGGCGCGGAGACTATCCTCATGGACCGCTGTGCCAATAGAGAACTGTTTGACCAGACGGTGAGTCTCATCAACGACTTCAAAGAATACTTCCTCTCGCATGGCGAACCTGTGGGCGAGAATCCCAGTCCGGGTAACAAAGCCGGAGGCATATCCACCCTGGAGGACAAAGCCCTCGGTTGCACGCAGAAGTGTGGCAAGTCATTGGTTCGCGGCGTGATGCCTTACGGCGAGCGTCTGCAAGTCAAGGGGCTTAACCTGCTCTCTGCACCCGGTAACGACCTCGTGGCATCCACAGCACTGGCTTCATGCGGCTGTCATATGGTGCTGTTCACCACCGGCCGCGGCACACCGTTCGGCACGTATGTCCCGACCATGAAGATATCCACCAACTCGAATCTGGCAAAGAACAAGCCCAACTGGATTGACTTCAACGCGGGCGTGATTGCTGAAGGCGAACCGATGGAGGATGTGGCACGCCGCTTTGCCGACTACGTAATCGATGTGGCCAACGGCAAGCAAACCAACAACGAGAAGAACGGTTATCACGAAATAGCCATCTTCAAGAACGGCGTTACCCTGTAATAGCATGGGCACAAGGCGAAACATATTGGTTAGTCTGATAGTAGGCTGCTTGATGTTGGTGGGCTGCTCCAAGCCCAACAACTACTTGCAGTTAGGCGATCAGATTGCCCGCAGTGAGATGATACATCATCCCGAGCTATGGCAGTGCGACGGTGTGCAGAAGCCCAAATGGGAATACACACCCACTTTGATGGCACGTGCGTTTATTGAACTGTACCAAGCCACGGGTGACACAGCCTATCTGAATCACGCACAGCGTTTTGCTGACCTGTTCATCGGCGAGGACGGCACTATCCTCACCTACAAGATGAGCTTGTATAACATGGATCGAATTCAGGGCGGCAACTTCCTCATCCTGCTCAACGCCGTCAATCCGCAGCTGCAATACGTTGCAGCCATAGAGACGCTTCGTGAGCAGCTGCGCCGGCAGCCCCGCACCGAGGAAGGCGGTTTCTGGCACAAGCAGGTCTATGAGCATCAGATGTGGCTCGACGGTCTGTTCACCGGTACGACGTTCTATGCCCGTTATGCGGCATACAAACCCGAACCCGAAGCCTGGAGTGACATAGCCAACCAGTTCGTTGTTGTGGACAAGCACACGCGCAAAGCCAACGGACTCAACCACCACGGCTGGGACGAGAGCCGCCAGATGGCTTGGGCTGACTCCATCACCGGCTGCAGTGCCGAGACATGGGGACGCGCCGAAGGATGGTATGTGATGGCACTATGCGATGTGCTCGAACTCATGCCTACAGACCAACCCGAGCGAGCGGAACTGGCAGCAATCCTTTCTCGCGTGATGGATGCCCTCATAGCAGTGCAGGATAAAGAGACACATCTCTGGTACCAAGTACCCGACCGTGGCAGCGAAGAAGGTAATTATCTCGAATCCACCTGCTCAGCGATGTACGCTTACGCAATGGCAAAAGGTGTGCGCCTGGGCGTGTTGCCCGGGACATGCCGCGAGGAGGCCAAGCGTGTGATGGAAGGACTCAAAGCAAACAAGCTTCGTACCAACCCAGACGGCACACTGTCACTCATCGACTGTTGCGCAGTAGCCGGACTCGGAGGCAATCCATTCCGCGACGGCACCTACGAATATTATATACACGAGCGCATATGCGATGATGACCCGAAGGGTGTCGCACCTCTTATCCTCGCGTGTGTTGAATTAAGCAAACAATAATTTTTTAACAATATCATGATGAAACGATTATTTTACATTCTATCCGTGGTGTTACTGCCAATGTTGGCGCAAGCCAAGGTGGTGACAGGACAAGTGATGGACACGAACGGCGAACCGATCATCGGTGCAAACGTGGTGGTCAAAGGCACTACAGCCGGCACAATCACCGATTTCGACGGAAACTACTCAATTGATGTGCCCGAAAATGCAACTCTGGTATTCTCGTATTTAGGCATGACCTCCCAAGAGATACCCGTCACAAGTGACTTCATCTCCGTTGTTCTCAAGGAGGACAACCAAGTACTGGAGGAAGTGGTAGTTACCGGTTACGGTACAACCAAGAAACGTGACCTCGTTACGGCTGTCAGCTCTGTTAATGCCGACCAGTTGAAGGATGTACCGGTAGCTTCGGCAGCA
The DNA here is from genome assembly GCA_017444065.1 of Paludibacteraceae bacterium. Classification (GTDB taxonomy): domain Bacteria; phylum Bacteroidota; class Bacteroidia; order Bacteroidales; family Paludibacteraceae; genus Colicola. The sequence continues at coordinate 4,167 of JAFSXJ010000012.1, forward strand.
GAAGCGCTGCAGGGTAAGTTAGCCGGTGTGTCGGTTACAACAACCGAAGGTAGTCCCGATGCGGATATCAAAATCCGTGTCCGCGGCGGTACATCTCTTACGCAATCCAGCGACCCTCTCTATATCGTCGACGGATTCCAGGTGAGCTCTATCTCGGATATATCTCCGAGTGACATCCAATCGATGGATGTATTGAAAGACGCTGCTGCCACAGCTATCTACGGTGCACAAGGTGCTAACGGTGTTATCATCATCACAACAAAAGATGCGGATAACAACACCGACGACAAGATGCAAATCCATTTTGACTACACCGGTTATATGGGCTGGAAGCAGATGGCTAAGAAATACGACATGCTGGATGTAGACGACTTCGTACTCATGCAGTACGAGTATGCACACTATAAAGCAAAAGGCAACACCGCCAATATCCCATCGAACTTCAACGAGTATTTTGACCCGCAGTACGCTAAAACACAAGATAAAGACCAAGTGATGACCATTCCTGCAATTCAGGACTACTGGCACGGTCAGAAAGTAACGGATTGGCAGGAAGAAACCTTCGGCCGTCACGGTCTGAACAGCAACCACAATTTCACCGTCAGCGGTGGTAACAAATTAGCCAACTTCTCTCTCACCTACAACCGCGTGGACGACGAGAGTATAATGTACGGTTCGGATTACGATCGCAACAACTTGAGTTTCAAGGCCAAGTTCAAACCAATCAAGGACCTCACCATCAGCTTTACGGCGCGATATACCAATACCGTCGTTCTCGGTGCTGGTACCAATACGGCACAAGATGCCGGTTCGAAGACAGAGAGCCGCGTGCGTAACGCCATCGCGTATTCGCCCATTGAGTTGTTTGCTAAGGACAACGTAGCCGGATTGGATGACTATGAGTCTTTCGGTTCGCTCTACGACCCGATTACCACTATCGACCATAATTACCGCAAGAAAACGGAGAACAAATACAACCTGCAGGGTTATGTCAGCTATAAGTTCGCTAAATGGTTCACGTTCAAGACCGAATTAGGTTACGAAGGCCGTGCCCAGAGTCAGGATCGCTACTACGGACCTACAACCTATTATTCGCGTGCCGGTGACGGCTTCACCTACGCGGAAGGTGCCGGATACGGCCATATCATCGCAACCGAGCAGAAGAACAGTCGTTTCAAGAACACCAACACCTTGGAGTTCAAGAAAAAATGGGGTGAGAACCACGACTTGGGTATTCTCATCGGTCAGGAGCTCCAGATGATGAAAGGCGAATTGCGCACCACGAACGGTTATGGCTATGATGCCAGCCTGAAGGGGGAGGAAGTGTTCAATTATATCGGTTCGGCAAAAGCGTACACCGCCAAGTCGTATGTGGATCCGACCGATAACATGCTCTCGTTCTTCGCTCGCGCTAACTATATCTTGTACAATCGCTACTACTTCACTGCCACCTTCCGTGCTGATGCTTCAACGCGTTTTGCAAAAGGTAACCAGTGGGGATATTTCCCGTCCGTTGCTGTTGCATGGCGTATCATCGATGAGCCATGGATGGAACCTGCACAAGACGTGATGTCCAACTTCAAGCTGCGTCTCTCCTACGGTTCGGTTGGTAACAACAACGTCGATTTGGGTTATCTCCGTCCGGAATATCTCGCGTCCTCTACTGCCTACAGCGGTCTGTTTGATACCAAGTTGACGGATGGCGGTGCAGATGTCATTGCTGCCAACAACGACCTCAAATGGGAGACCACCGTTACCCGTGACCTCGGTATCGACTTCGGTTTCTTCAACGAGCGTTTGAGCGGAACCGTTGACCTCTATTGGAACAGCACACGAGACCTCATCCTCAAGTATGCACTGGGTGGTCTCGGCGGCTATAACTACCAGTATCGCAACATCGGTTCAACCGATAACAAAGGTGTCGAGTTCTCCATCACCGGAGTCATCCTGGACAAGAAAGCCAAGAGCTTGAGTTACGGCTTGAGCGTGAATGGTAATATCGCATACAATGTGAACAGAGTGGTTGACCTCGGTGGTATGGATCAGTATCTCGTATCATCCGCTTGCTTCTCGTCGAACTATGCCAACACCGACTATGAGTTCAAACTCACTCCGGGTTCGAAAGTCGGCAACATCTATGGTTACCAGTCTGACGGCTGGTACACAGCTTCCGACTTCGTTTCGTACAATCCGGCTAACAATCGTTGGTACGGCGAGGATGGAAAGGCAATCACCACTATCCTCGGCGAGGCTCGGCCGGGTATGGCGAAAATCGTTGACCAGAACGGTGACGGTGTCATCGACGATGCGGACCGCATTGTGCTGGGAAACACCCAACCTGTCGTTCAGGGCGGTTTTGGTCTGAACTTCAATATCGGCGGCGACAAATGGGGTAAAGTGGACATGAGCGCACAATTCTCCTACAGCGTAGGCAACAAGGTGCTCAATCTCTCGGCACTCGACTACGGAACAATCTTCGACAAATCCAAACTCCGCAACAACACCGCGAATGTTTCTTACGGTACGCGCTATTCGCTCTTCCGTGCAGACGGCAGTTTCATCCCGTCTGGATTCATCGGCTCGAATGGTACTGTTTCCGGCGAGAACTACTCAGCATTGATTGCCGAACTTGCTGCTGCCAATGCAGGCGCCAACATCGCCAACCCGATCAGCGACAACATCGCACTCACCGACAAGTATGTGGAGGACGGTTCGTTCCTGCGTCTCTCGTCGCTCACCATCGGCTACTCGCTGCCCGACGCTTGGCTCAAGAAGGCATACATCAAAACAGCGCGTATCTTCTTCACCGGCTCTAACCTCTTCTGCGCAACCAAATATACCGGCGCAGATCCGGAAGTGGACACCCGCTCCAAGATCAACCCGCTGGCTAACAGCGTTGACTTCTCTGCATTCCCGAAGAGCCGTGCGTTTAACTTCGGTATCAACCTTTCATTCTAATCATCAACCGATATAAATTATAGGGATTATGAAAACGTATCAATATATAGCCTTTGCCTTTGCTGCTGTAGTGATGGCAGGTTGCAATTTCTTCGATTCGGAATCTCCGTCTGCTATGGACGCTGCTACAGTCTTCTCCAACGAGAACAGCACGGAACAAGTGATCGCCGCTGTGTACGAGCAGTTCGGGCAGGACAAGTCTTTCCGTAACCGTCTCGCATGCGGCTATCAAGGAATGAATACCGACGTGGAGCACGGAACGAAGAACTCCGGCAGAGCGGATTGGAACATCTACGCTATGACGCCTACCAGCGGCGACCTCTCGACCGCCAATGGTAAAGACCCATGGGGATATCTCAACTCCGCTATCGAGAAATGCAACAACATCATCGAGGGGGTCGAAGAGTTCGGCACTGGTACTGAAAAGATGAATTACCTGTTGGGAGAGGCATACTTCCTCCGCTCGTTCTGCTACCTGCAGATGGTACAGCTCTGGGGTGACGTACCTCCGCGTTTCGTGTCTATCTCCAAAGATCCGGAAGGATTGAAGATGCAGAAGGACGACCGAGTAAAAGTGCTTGCACAGCTCCGCATCGACTTCAAGAAAGCAGCTGAACTGCTGCCCTGGTCAAAAGACTGCCCGGGTTCCGCCAAGAACTCCACATGCCGTCCCAGCAAGGCTGCTGCGTTGGCTATGCTTGCCCGCACGGACCTGCTCTATTCCGGTAAGGGCGTTCGACCCGCTACATGGAAAAACGGAGCTGAGTTCCTCGTGGATGACGCGGCATTGCGTACCGAACTGAATCAGGAAGTTTTATGGGCATGCGCACAAATACTTAATGAAGGAACTGAGCAAACAAAATTCCAAGCCAACTACGAGGATATATTCAAGAAGATTTGTGCCGACGAGACCAATTACTACAACTCCGAGGTGTTCTGGGAGATTCCGTTCGCTGACGGTTCACGTGGCCAGGTGCTGCAGTACAACTGTACGAAGATGGATAAATCGCTTGGCGGTCTTAAGAATAACGAAGGCGGTTCCAGCAACTCGTCGCTGGGCATCGTGCCTACCCTCTACTATGACTTCGAGACCGAAGACCTCCGTCGCGACGTGACCATGGCGCGTTATATTTGGGTGTATGACGACGGTTCGGAGTTCAATTCTGACCGCGAGAAAGTAAAAGCCGCTTTCCCGAATGTGGATGTGGACAACCATGAGAAGTTCCTGTATCAGAAGCGTTCGATGATTGACAGCTGGTATGGCAATAAATATCGCGTTGAGTGGATGACACGCAACCGTACAGGTAACGATGACGGTGTGAACTTCCCCATCATCCGCTATGCAGACGTCCTGCTCATGGCTGCCGAAGCTTCACTCGGCGGTATCGGTGGCGACAAACCTGCTGAAACATATGGCATCAGCGGACAGTCCTGCTTCGATCAGGTGCGTAGCCGCGCTAACGCGTCAGCAAAGACACTCACGATGGAGAACCTCCAGGAGGAACGTAAACTCGAGTTCACCGGCGAGTATCTGCGTAAGTACGACCTCATGCGCTGGGGTATCCTCAAGGAGACGCTCATCAAGGCACACGAACGTCTGGCGAACATGAATACCCACGCCGGTGAGTTCGAACAGCTGCAGGATACAATCTATTACAACTACAAATACGTAGGTGATGAGTATAGCTTTGCATCCGGCATCAAAGGATTCGTCATTGATTCCGTCTATGGATTGGATAAGGGCGAACTGGGTGTTCCCGAACTGCCTGTGTCCGGGAGAATAAAAGGTTCGTTATACGCAAGCGAATCCAACGGACGTGTTCTCGCGCCGGATAACTTCATGCTCTTCGACCGTGAGTACCCGGATCGTCTCAACGGACGTCAGTTCTGGCCGATCTTCGCCGTGAACGTAGGTCAGTCCAACGGCGCCTTGTGGAATGATTATGACTATGTGAACGTAAGCGAATAATTAATGAACGTGCGCGCATATATCTTTTTCCTGACTTGCCTCCCGATGATGGTGGCATGCAATCACGGCAACACACCTGCACAGCCGACCATCGACTCCAATCCGGAGTTGGTGGCCGCCTGCAGGCATATAGAGGGTGGCGGAGCTGCTGTCACCGGCGGTGACGGCGGAGCTGTCTATCGCGTCAACCGTCTCGACGATGTCACCGACCCCAATACAGGGCTTCCTCTGGCAGGCACACTCCGATACGCCGTCAATCAGACTGGCGCAAGACGCGTCATCTTCACCGTCTCAGGAACCATCCACCTTAATAGCGAACTGCGAATCAAGACCGGCAGCATCACTATTGACGGACAATCAGCACCCGGGGATGGAATATGTATCGCCGACTACCCGCTCGTCATCAACGGAGCCAGCAACGTCATCATCCGTTTCATCCGCGTTCGCCTCGGCGATGTGAGCAATACCGAATCTGACGCAGTCTCGGTCAACAACGCCACGGGTGTGGTGCTCGACCACCTCAGTTGCTCCTGGTCGGTGGATGAATGTGTCAGTTGTTACGGCAACACCGGTTTCACCATGCAGTACTGCATGGTCTCCGAGTCACTCAAGGAGTCCGTCCATGGCAAAGGCAGTCACGGCTACGGAGGTATATGGGGCGGCACAAACGCCTCCTTCCACCACAACCTGCTCGCGCACCACGACAGCCGTAACCCGCGTTTCGACCATGACTATGTCAACAGCGTCAACGCCGGTCCTATCGACTTTGTCAATAATGTGGTCTATAACTGGGGTAGTAACTCCGCCTACGGTGGTGAAGGATCCACCAAAGGGGCAGGCGGACGTCACATCAATTTTGTCAACAACTACTTCAAACCCGGCCCGGCGACCAAATCAAGCGTCAACACACGGCTTGTGGATCCGTGGACTTCCTGTTCCAACTGTGCGGACCACCCGGGAGGCACTGTCGTAGCACCTAAGATTTATCTCACCGGCAATTACATGCAGGGCTCGTCCGATGTGACAGCCGATAACTGGAAAGGCTCCTCCAAATCGAAAAGCATAGCCGGTACGGATGTTCGTTGGACGGACAATCTCACCGCGCTGGTGAACGAGCAGACGGCAGAAGCTGCCTGTGAGACCGTACTCGCCAAAGCCGGCTGCTCGCTGCACCGCGATGCCATTGACACACGCATCGTCAACGAGGTACGCAATACTACCGGCAAACTCATCAATACGCAATCCGAGGTAGGCGGTTGGCCCGAACTACAATCGGCAGACAAGCCCACCGACACCGACTACGACGGCATACCCGATGAATGGGAAACCACATTCGGACTCAGTCCCAATGACCCGCTTGACGCCCGTGCTATCACACTCGTCACCGGATTTACAAACATCGAAGTGTACATGCGTCATTTGGTACGCAATTTGTATGACTGATAGAAAAAAGCAAAACACACTATGACTCGCAAGTTCATTATCGCCGTTTTGGCGCTCGTCAGCACACTCGCCATGGCGCAAACCAAGTATTCGCACTATTACACGAACTTGCCCTGCGCGGTAGAGCAGGTGCAGGAAGTGCATATCCCTGATTACACCGTGACGCTCACCGACTTCAATGCCGTAGGAGACGGACAAACGGATTGTTCCGAAGCATTCGCTGCCGCCATCAAGCACCTCAAGAAGCAAGGCGGAGGACACCTCATCGTGCCCGACGGCAAGTGGCTCACAGGACCCATCAAACTCATCAGCAATTTTGACCTCCATCTCGCGGACAATGCTACCATCATCTTCTCAACCAACAAGGAGTTGTACGTGCAGCCTTCCGACACCCTGCGCGACGGCAGCAAGAAATGCTACGCACTCGTACACGGCTCCAAGCTCGAGAACGTGGCCATCACCGGTCACGGCACACTCGACGGACAAGGCATCTACTGGCGCCCCGTGAAGCAGAAGAAGGTGAACGAAGATATATGGAACACCCTCTTGGAGATGGGAGGTAAAGTCACAGCGGACGGTAACAGCAAGAACTGGAAAATATGGTACCCGTTCAACCTCAACAAGGACCTGAATATCCCCAACATCGCATCGGACGCTGTCACTCAGGAGAAGATGCGTCCGCACCTGGTGAACATCACCGACTCCAAGAACGTTCTCATTGAGCACGTACACCTGCTCAACTCGCCTAAGTTCCATCTGGTACCCACACGCATACAGAACCTCATCATCGACGGCGTCAATATCCGCTGCCCGCACTGGGCACAGAACGGCGACGCCATGGACCCGGGTAATATACAGGTGGCACTCATCGTCAATTGTAACATCTCCTGCGGCGACGACGGCATATGTATGAAAGGCGGCGTGGGACAGAAAGGTGTGGACGCCGGTCCGCAACGCGACTTCCTCATCTGCAATGATACCGTCTATCGCGCACACGGCGGATTCGTCATCGGCTCGGAGTTCAGCGGCGGTATGCAGCGGCTTGTTGTCAAGGATTGCCGCTTCGAAGGCACAGACATCGGGTGCCGCTTCAAATCGGCTCCGGGACGTGGCGGATGGTGCGAGGATATCTACTGCTATGATATCATCATGAAGGATATCATCGAATCCGCTTTCCTCATCCAGTCAGGCTATGCCGACCGCGGAGCAGGAGTCAGCGCAACCGACAAGGATAACAAGGATGCCTTCTTCCCTGACTGGTCGAACATCACCTTCCGCAACATCACCTGCATCGGCTCCAAGCAAGCCGTGGACATCCAAGGGCTCAAGGGTAAACCCGTTCACGACGTCGTCTTTGACCAGATAACAATCATTGGTAACAAAAGCGGTGTAAAAATGGAATGGGCGGAGAACATCAAGTTCATCAATTGTAACATCAACCCCAAGCCGATGCCGATAACGGACTACAAGAAGATCAAAAACGTTTTGTATAACGGCAAAGACCCCGATGCCGCAGAATAAAATAACCGGATTTCTGACTTCTGAAAAACTGAGTTCTATGAATAAGTTCCTTTCTCTCATCTGCCTGGTGCTCGTCCTTACCGCCTGCGCCGGCAAACCGGAGTATCAGACTACCCGTCAGGCGGACATCGACCGCCTGACCCGCTCGGCATCGTTCGATATGCCGCGCGTTCAACTCCCGCAGTTCCCCGACCGCACCTTCAATGTCTTGGATTTCGGAGCTGACCCTACGGGTATTGTTCCCTCTACTGAGGCTATTCAGCAAGCAATCGATGATTGTACTGCCAAAGGTGGCGGCACGGTCGTTATCCCTGAAGGGATATACACCACAGGACCTGTCACTCTCAAGTCCAACGTCAGATTGTATACCGAGCCTAATTGTTTCGTGCTCTTCAGCCACGACCGCGACTTGTATGACATTCTGGACATCTGGTTCGAAGGCATACCTACCAAGCGGTGCACCAGCCCGCTCAACGCCCAGAACGCTGAGAATATAGCCATCACCGGTCATGGCACCTTCAACGGCAACGGTGACTGGTGGCGGCCTGTCAAGAAAGCCAAGATGACAGATGCACAGTGGAAAAAACATATCAAGGAGAAAGGCGGCATCGTAACGGAAAAGAACATCTGGTATCCGGATTCGGGGTCGGTTATTGCGCAGACCTACTGCCTCGACCAGAACGTCCCCGTCATCACCGATGAGGCACTCTGGCCGCAAGTCAAGTCGTTCCTCCGTCCGGTATTGCTGCACTTCGTGGGCTGTCGTAACATCCTGCTTGAGGGAGTAACCTTCGAGAACTCACCCGCGTGGAATATCCATCCCCTCGGCTGCGAGAATCTCATAGTAAACAACCTCACTATCCGCAACCCCTGGTACAGCCAGAACGGTGACGGCATCGATGTGGAATCCTGTAAGAACGTAGTAATCGCCAACTCATCCTTCGACGTGGGCGACGATGCCATCTGCATGAAGTCCGGCAAGGACAAACCCGGACGCGACCGTGGCATCCCCACCGAAAACGTCGTTGTGGACAACTGCGTGGTCTATCATGGGCATGGCGGCTTTGTCTGCGGCTCGGAGATGTCCGGTGGAATAAAGAACGTCGAGGTACGCAGCAACCTGTATATCGGCACCGATGTCGGACTGCGCTTCAAATCGACCCGCGGACGAGGCGGTGTGGTGGAGAACATCTTCATCCGTGATGTCAACATGGTCAACATCCCCAACGAAGGACTGCTGTTCGACCTCTTCTATGGTGGGAAGGGAGCCGGCGAAGAAACCGAAGAGGAGATTGCTGCACGCATGAATGCCGAAGCACCCGCCGTGAGCGAAGAGACACCTGCTTTCCGGAATATCGTTATTGAGAATGTCACGGGATGCAACATCCAGCGCGCCATCTATTTCAACGGCCTGCCGGAGATGAAGATTCAGAACGTGACACTCCGCGACATCGTCATCACCTCCAACTATGGCGCACTCTTCCGCCAGACGGACGGACTGACTATCCAGAATGTACGCATCTCACCAACCGAAGGCGAAGCTTTCACCTTTGCCCCATCCGTTGAGAATGTCAAGTTCGACTAATCTAACAGCGCAGCGATCTATCAGTGAAACGGTCTAACAGGCGATTCATCGCCGGTCTAACAGTTGCGATAGCAACGATCCTGCAAGGCTGTGCCCCGCGAGTAGCCACCTCATTCTGGCGCATCGGCACACCGGACGACTCAACTCGCGCAGGTTATGCCATCTTGCACGAAGGCAAGAAAGTACGCCATTGCTATCCCGTCACGGAGTGGACTGACACAGCCAACAGTCAACGACCAACGGCCAATGGCAAGAATGATACCTATCATTCGTTCCATCATCACGGCGTCGCTGTGGAGAGCGAACTGATGGCATACCGCATCTATTTCGACAAGAAGCAGACCATTGACATCTATTGCAAGCGCACACCACGCATGGAGTTGGCTACCTCGTACTGGTACCCAAACGATAGCCTGCTCGCCCTTGACTACGGCGATGATATACTCCGTGTATCAGGTACAGTCGGCCTCGGCTCTGTCAAGTACTGGAACGGAAAGAAGCACGTACATATCGAACCCGTTGCCGAACGCTCGGAGCGTATTGTCCGTCGGTCGCGTAACAAAGCCACTGTCGAAGTGGCGGTCAAAGACTGGCAGACGGAAGGCAAAAGCGTCGATATGTCTGTGCAATATACCCTTTGTGCCGGACATCGCGATATGCGCTGCGACGTCACCCTCTCCGAGCCTGTCAACGGACTCTGCACCGGCGTACAGTCCATTCCCGCGACAAATGCAACTGTTGAATATCTAACAGGCGAAGCCGATCTGTCAACGAAGTGGTCTGTCAGTGAAGCGGTCCGACAGCACAGCTATTGGCTGTGCGATCAGCTAACAAACGGAGTCTTGTTAGCAAGTTGGGGTACGGACTGGCCCGTCAATGACACGGTCAAGTATGCCAAAGAGACGGTTGGTCTGGCGGTGTTCATCCCGAAAGAATATGCCGGCGAGCTGGTGCAGGACAAGTCCAACAACCTCTGCCTGCTCCATCTAACTGGCTCTAAAAGAGCTGGTCTAACAGAGAATCGGTCCGACAGCGCAGCGGTCCAACAGCCCGATGGGCGGTTTTATCGCTGTCATTTCTACCTCACCTGTATCGGTGCTACCAAGGAGATACATCCTGTTGCCACCAATGCGGACGAGTGGCTCGCCTACCTCCGCCGCTGGGCTGCTCAACTGAAATAATATGGGATATATCGGTTATTTGACGAAAGAAAAAAATTTTTGAATCATTTTTGGACATTTTTGACTAATATGGATTCTTGACTCATAGGGTGGCATTTTTTGTCAATAATGTGTAATAATTCACCTATGTGCGCGGGATATTTGCAAAAGCAAATTTATTTTGCTAACTTTGCACCCGATTTTGTAAATAATGTTTGACAAACATATTTTTAACAATTAAAACTCATCAATCATGAAAAAATCTTTCCTCTTTGCAGCTGCTATCGCCGCAGCTATGACAATCAACGCACAGGATGCAACCGTTATTCTGCTTTCTGACGTTGCCAACTACATTGATTTCCAGGCTCTCAGCGTTTCTGATGCAGCCATGACCGAGGCAACAGTAACCAGTACCGCTCCCTACGAGTTGGCTAACGGCACAAAGCTCGTTGGTCACCTGAAAGAAGACGGAACTGAGGCTACTAATACTTGGAACGTAAAAGAGTCATACAACACCATGCTGCCGACTCCGGCATGGGAGGGTGTTGACTCGCTGAAGGTGGGTACGATGTTCCGCGCTGCCAGCGGTACGACAATCGAACTTGGCGATTTCTACACCGACGCAGAAGGCAAACTCGTTGTTTACTATCAGCCGAACGGTGACAGCGAGCGTGGTGTAAGCATCTCTGTTTACGGAGAAGAAGTAGCCGGTACCAACCTGACCGGTGAAGGTAAGAAAATTGATGGCGTACGTCCCGCTTATGCTGGTGAGATCACTCTGCCGGCTGGTTCGTACGATGCAGGTGACGTAGTTATCAAACTGGTTACCAACACCAGCAACATCTTCGGTGTTCGCATTGAGAAGCTGGCTGAGCAGACGGCTGTAGAGAACATCAACGCTGCCGTTAAGGCACAGAAGGTTGTCCGCAACGGACAGGTGCTGATCATTAAGAACGGCGTTGAGTACAACGTTCTCGGTACAGTTGCAAAGTAATCATTTTCCCTGCTTACTAAAAGTCCCATTTGGCAATCACCAAATGGGACTTTTTTGTTCGCTACTCTCCTTTTTGTTTATGCTGTAAGTCTTTGTCTTTCAACTGCTATACTCCCTACTTTCTCATCAACTCTAAACACTAAACTATAAACACTAAACTCTATCCTTCCCTGTACTCCGTAGGAGTCTTGCCGGTATTGGCCTTGAATGATTTGGAGAAGTAACGAGGGTCGCTGAAGCCGCAGGCATAGGCGACCTCTTTGGTTGCCATATCGGTTGACCGCAACAGGTTGCATGCGTGCTTGATACGTGCTGCCTGTACAAAGTCCTTGGCCGACAGGTTGAACAACTCGTGCATCTTCCTGTTCAGCGACGAACGGCTCATGCAGGTCACCTTGGCGATGTCGTCTATCGACATGTTGTTGTCGCCTATATGCTGCTCCATGAACACGTGCAGTGTATTCAGGAACTTCTCATTCTCGCTCGTGTATCCGGGTGCCAGAATCTCCGGTACAGGTAGCGGCTCGGGCTGCTGACTGTCGGCTACCGGCTGCCTACCGGCTGACGGCTGATTGCTGATGAGCAGATACCGCTCCTGCAAGCCAAGATAGGCCTCCAGCGTCTCTGCCCGTTGCTTGCGGTGGTAGTGTACGCGCGTGGATTGGATGGTGATAGCGATGGCTATCAGTAGCAGCAATCCGATCTGTAGTACCCAGCCGGTCGTACTCTCCCAGAACGTGGGTGTCACAGTTATATTCAACCTCCGCGTGTTGTCTTGCCAATGCCCATAGACATTGGTCGAACGCACCTCAAACACATACTCTCCCGGATGCAGGTTGGCCAGAACGATGGCATTGGTTTTGGTGGGTGCATCCCACGGATGACCTTCGTCGCCACGTTCAAAGAAGCGTGTCGAGTAGAGCACTGTACCCGTGCTGCGGTAGTCAAGGGCCGAGTAGATCAGAATAAGGTCGCGCTCATCCGGAGCAAGCGTAATCTGTTGCAAGCCGTCCACGGCATAGTCGGGCTTCTTGTCGCTGCGACGAATCATGTTCAGCGCTATGCGGATAGATTCATTCTGATGCTTGAGCTCCGATTTGTCCAGCACCAGCATTCCCGATGCAGGTGCAATCAGCACTCGCCCGCCAGGCAATCCCAACGGAGGAACCTCGCCTAATATCAACTTGCCGTCCGTGCTGCTGCCGAAGAACGTGCGCCCGTAATTACATATCTTCTGCGCACCTTCGCCCTTGTTCATGGTAACATTGACCACAGTCAACGCAGTATTCCCTTGCAGCAGCAGTTCGTTGTCCGACCACGGAGCTATCTCATGGACTATATCTGTTTCCAAGCCGTCGCTCATCGTCAGGTTTTCCCATTGCACCTTTTCTGCATGCAGGTCAGTACCTGTCATCCTGTTGATACCGCCGCCTTCCGTACCCACGTACAACCGGCCTTGGTGCATACAGAGGCACATCACGGCGTTGCTGCTGAGCGAGTGCGGGTCATTCGCTTCACGCTGATGCCACCTTATACCTTTGGCATCCAGCACCATCAGTCCCGAAGTCGTGGCAGCCAGAACCGTACCGTCATCCGTGACAAGCAGACGACGGATAAACTTCTTCTCCGTCCCGGGAACGATGGTGAATGCCGGCTGCTGATCGCTCACAGCCGATTGCTGACTCACCCACAATCCGAACCCGTAGGTGGCTACCCACAACCGGCCGTCTTTATCCTCTTTGATATCGTACGCATTGCGCACTTCGGCATAAGTCTGTACTCTGTCAGGCGGCAGGCCGGTCTGTGCTCTGTATTCAATCATACACCCAGGTTTGCATCCCAGGAAGATGCGGCCGTCCTTGGTCTCATATACCGAATAAACCATGTTCCCGAAATCTACCGGCTGCTGGTGAAGTTGACCTACGCTGTCCATATAGCCGCGCAGGTTAAGAGCACTGTCATACACCATCAGCTGCTGCGTGTTGCGAACCGCTGCCCATATATCGCCGTTGCTCATGCGGTGCATGCAACGGATCTCTTCGCGGTTGATGCGCTTTCCGTGTGAAACGAGTGGTGTTGCCACATACAGGCCATGATCGTTGATCAGCCACAGATTGTCCTGCCTGTCCCTGAACTCTGACCAGATATTGCGCATCTGCAGGTCACCATATCGGCTGATCTTCTCTTTCGGACGCGCGTAGTCGGGATTGAACGGACGCTGCATCACTTCCTGAGCGGCATACTCTATTTCCGTGGGGAGCGTATCAAAGGTACAGGTACGGGTGTCAAACAGGAATATACGGTCATCAATGAGGCAGAGCAGGTTGTTGTTCTCTGTCAGGCGCATGCGGCGTATGCGGTCGCCGTGTATGGGCATGCCGTCACCCAGTTCGGGCTTGAACGTCACAAAACTGTTGCCGTCGAAGCGGTTCAATCCGTTCCACGAGGCAACCCATATCATTCCTGAACTGTCCTGTATGGTCTGAGTCAGATGCCAATGACTCAACCCGTCGTGGTCGTCATAGAAGTGCAGGGAGTAATCCTCTGCATGAATGCCGGTGCAGACAACGAGTATAAATAGGAGTATAGTATATATGCTATGCTTCATGCTTGGTGATATATTATGGTGTCCATGTCGCCTGTTGTCCATCTAAAATCCCAACAACCCGTCAGGGTTGCCCTAACCGAAAAAGAACCTGCCACGGTTGTTTTTCGGAGAGCGGAGGCATCGGGGTCCCCACAAGCATGCGCAGTGGGGTGTCAGGTATTTGTGCTCTTTATGTCGCCCGGCGACATCCGATAGCACAAATTGCCGAATAGTCCTTTCCAAACCCCAAAGGGGTTATCCACCCGAAAAAGAACCTGCCAAGGTTGTTTTTCGGAGAGCGGAGGCATTTGTGCTCTTTATGTCGCCCAGCGACATCCGATAGCACAAATTGCCGAACGCTCACGCAAAGGTAGTAAAAATTCGTCAAAAATGCAAAAAAAATCGTCAATATTTTACTTTTTTCCATAATTGGGCTGATTTTGCACACATATGCGCGGGAAAAAAGATAATTTTGTTCAAAAATTTTAAGATCATGAAAAAACTCTTTATCTTCTCGTTTATCTTTTGTTCTATTCTGAGTGTCAATGCGGCTGTTCAAATCAAGAGTACAGACGGTTGGCTGGAAAGTGCTTTCGTTGAGTGGACAGCATCTGAGGCTTATGCTGATTACAATGTCTATGTCCGTCCCGAGAGCGGCGACTATACGTTGCTTGACAAACAACTGATGCGCAGTTACAGCAATTATTTCCGTGCCGATGCACTCGGTCTGCCTGCCGGCAACTATCAGCTCAAAGTAGTGCCTATAGTGGATGGAGCAGAGGTGGCAATTGAGGCAAGGGAGACAGGTCTTATGCCTGTTCAGGCACATGACCGCAACGGCTTTGCACACTTCAACTGGAACAAGGGCGTCGGTGCATACAAGGACAACGGAGAACTCAAGGACGGCGCTAAAGTGCTGTATGTCTATAAGGGTAACGCCAAGACCGTCTCAATGGATGTGACCGTTGACTCCAAAGGCAAAAAAGAGACCAAGTCCGGTCTGCAAGCCATCATCACAGGCTACCAGAAGGGCTATGAGACCACGCCGCTCTGCGTTCGTATTCTCGGCACGCTGGAGGCAAGCGATATGGATGAGTTCGGCAGCTCGTCGGAAGGATTGCAGGTCAAGGGCAAGAGCGCCGATGCGGAACTGAACATCACCATCGAGGGCGTCGGTAACGATGCCGTCATTCGCGGATTCGGCATCCTCGTCCGTAACAGCAAGAGCGTCGAACTGCGTAACTTCGCCATCATGTCGGCTATGGACGATTGCATCTCGCTCGATACCGATAACAGCAACATATGGATTCATCACCTCGACGGCTTTTATGGCAAGAAGGGCAGCGGCGACAAGGCAAAAGGCGACGGAACGATTGATGTGAAGAGTGATTCCAAGTATATCACGATTGACAACAACCACTTCTGGGATACCGGCAAGTCGTCGATGTGCGGCATGAAGAGCGAGAGCGGACCGAACTACATCACCTACCACCACAACTGGTTCGACCACTCCGACTCACGCCATCCGCGTGTCCGTACAATGAGCGTGCATGTATATAACAACTACTTCGACGGCGTAGCCAAGTATTGCGTCGGCTCTACCACCGGTTCGTCGGTCTTTGTGGAGAACAACTACTTCAACAACGCCCACAACCCCATGCTCATCTCCATGCAGGGAGCGGATACCAAGAACGGCACGGACGAGAAGAACTCGCCTACTTTCTCCAAGGAGAACGGCGGTATCATCAAGGCATACAACAATGTGTTTGCCGGTTCATCCACCAAGCCGCAGTATTACTCTGCATCGAACACCGTGCATTTCGATGCCTATCAGGCTTCTACCCGCAGCGAGCAGGTTCCCTCATCCGTAACAGCCAAGTACGGCGGCACGAGTTATAACAACTTCGACACCAACTCATCGCTCATGCCCTCCATCACACCCGATGACCCGAACGATATTCCCGCCATCGTAACGAGCGGACTCGGCGCAGGACGTATGTTCCATAGCGACATCGAGCTCAGCCTTGCCGGCTACGACCCGACGAACTATGACATCAGCAGCGAACTGTCGAACCTCATTGTCGGCTACAAAAGCGGCTTGCAGGGCATCTTCGGCACCGATTGGAACACCCTGCCCGAACCGTCAACGGCTCTCTCGAATGCCGTCATGGACAACACCCTCTCGTTCGACGGCAGCAACCTCTATAACCCGCAGGGCAAGGTCATCCGCATCTACTCCGTCAGCGGTGCTTGCGCAGGTACCACCAGCCGCGAGACCGTCGCTGTCTCTCACCTGCCCGCCGGCACATACATCGCCGTCACCCCCGATGGCACCCTGCGCTTCGTAAGATAACCCTACCGTTATCACGTGGTCTTTGTTATTAAAAAGAAAAATGCGGCTATACGGTAAATCAAAAATATTCGTTGGTCAAAGGTTACGATGACTAAAAAGAATACAATGACCAAGTTCGACGATTAAATGGCATATAGTATGGATGATAAGAGTGACAACAAGAAGGTTATACATCAGGTAGCCGAGCCCAAGCGACAGGAGTTGATACAAGCGTGCTATGGTATAATAGGTTGTATGCAGGAGGTGCACAACAATCTGGGTGCCGGCCTACCGGAGTATATTTATCAAGAGGCCTTGGCTGTCGAACTGCTGTCCAACGGTTACTCGATACATAAAGAGCAGGAGTATCATCCGTTGTACAAAGGGCAGGAACTGAAGTCTTATCTTAAGATGGATTTGGTCGTTGAAAGTAACGTAGGTAACATAATAGTCGAATGCAAGGCAATCAGCCAACTGACTGAACGCGAGCACTATCAGACATTCGGCTATCTGCGCGGAACAGGTTGGCAGGTAGCCATATTGGTCAATTTCGGCACTCACCCGAAAGCACAGATCGAGCGCTATTATAACAACAACGGAACAATAGAAGTATTTTAACGCATTGCCAGCCGCATGGATTTTTGGCATTTTTGTGCGAAGCAATTTTTGTTAGCAGCTGGTTGGCGGGCTATCCAAGCCCGCCAACAGGAGCGAAAGACTATACAGGCGGGCACGGTGCTTGCATCAGGGCGCGACTGAATAGGCTTGCGATCAAGTCCGCATCAGCGGACAAAGGCTGCGTATTTTTGATTTAATAATACACCATTTAAGAAAACACCCCGTCACATGAAAAATCACACGGTATGAACAAGGTTATAGCATCGTTACTGGTCATTTGTCAATTGTCAATTGTCACCTCGAGCGCAGCGATCCGCGTGCACACCATCGGTGACAGCACGATGGCGGACTATAACCCGTCCGCTACCGACAAACGCGGCTGGGGCACGTACCTCGGTTCATTCTTCGACCCGGCTTTCGTCACGGTCAACAACCGCGGCAAGTCCGGTGCCTCCACGCGCACGTTCTACGACCAACCCGCCTTCTGGACGTCCGTCAAGTCGCAGATGACCGCCGGCGATTATGTCCTCATCCAGTTCGCCCACAACGATGAGAAAAGCAACGGTCTCGATGTCCTCGAGTACAACGCTTATCTCAAGGCGCAAGGACTGCCCGAACTGACCGACCTGCGCGGCACATGCCCCAACACCACATACAAGGATTACCTGCGCCGATATATCCGCGAGACGCGCGAACTCGGCTGCACACCCGTCCTCGTGGCGCCTATCTGCCGCAAGTACTTCCTCGGCGACAGCACCATCCGCCGCAACGGGCAGCACGACCTCGGCGACAAGTTCAACAGGCTGGAGAACGGTGTGCTCTACGAGAATCAGAAAGTGCCCGCCGATGACCACTCGATGGATTACGTCTATCAGATGCGGCTGGTAGCCGAGGAGATGAATGTGCCTTTCCTGGATATGACCACCGCCACCCGTGAGCTCTATCTCCGATACGGCGATGCCTACTGCACGCAGAACCTCTTCTGCCAGGGCGACAAGACCCACACCGCCGAACTCGGAGCCATGCTCATCGCGCAGACTGGTGCACGCCTGCTCAAGCAGGCAGGTATCCTCGCCGACTACATCACCATCCATGAGGTGTCAGAGATCAGAGATCAGATGTCTGATGTCAGAAATCAGATGTCAGCAGCCGGTGCTCCGCAGGAAAAATATCATTTATCATTTATAAATTATCAATTGTCCACCCGCAACCTGTGCGTAGCCAAAGGCCGCTACCACAACTCCGACAACGGCACCTCCAAGACCCCTTGGCCTGCCGATGAGATTGACGAGAACGCTGTCCGCTACATCGACCTTGCCGTGACTGCACCTGCCGATTCGTCCATTCGCATCACCGCCATTGCCATGGACATCACTGCTTCGGGCTGCGCCACCATGAGCTGCCATATCAACACGGGCTTCGGTGACGCCTTCACCGATGTGCACACCTACTACGAGCGCGTCGGTCTGCCCAAGGATGAGCCTACGCCGGTCGCCATCGCACCCACGCATCTCACCGTCCCTGCCGGCAAGACGCTGCACATACGCATCCTGCCCTGGCTCAACGGCGAGACACAACCACGCTCAGGCAAGTACATCAGCCTCAGCAACATACGCATCGAAGGGTACGCCTGCATTCCTAAATAACCATGTTGGAAGACTATACCATCAACGAGCGTCTGGCATACACCCACCACCACCTGGTAGTGGCGGGTGATGACGACATACGGATTGGCGGCGTGCTCGGCGCAGCTATCCTATGTGCCATGCTCGTTGATACCGACGAAGGCAACCGGCGTGCCATTGCCATCGACACCTATCCCGAACAGCGCGCATGGATCACGCGCTACGAACGTGAGGTCAGACGCGATGAATGGGGACTGCTCAACATCGAGCTACAACTCCTCGCCGATGCGTATATCCAGCAGGCGTCAAGCACCGTCAGATGGCTGGACATATGCCCCAATATCCGCCTCATGGACCTGGCGATGCGACTGGTCAGCACCTACATGCAGTACCTCACCGTCGAAGCCTTCGGCACACATATATGGGAATGCGTCGAGTGGCGGGCACCCTTCGCACAATGGCTCATGGATGCCGCTCATGTCGAGACGCGCAGGCAGCAGTTCCTGCATACCGACTGGATGGAACCCGCACAGGTCACCGAACTGTTGGACGTGCCCGACGAACAGGATGAACCGACCTTCATCTTCGAGAACGAAGATACGCAGGACATCATGAAGCGGTACCTCAAATGGGCGTGGAGCACCTATCAGGCACAACTGCGACAGATACCCGGCTCACAACCGCGCGCAGCCAAGCACCGCACATTTGTCGTTCAGCAGGAGACCGACTGGGATTTCCTCTACCCCGAGAGCCGCAAACTCTCCGACGACAACCAACGCCTCTGGGCGCAATGGATGCTCGATTGGAACGCCTTTGTACGCCGGCAGCTCAAACCGGAGAAACCGCTACGGTTCTGGGTGGACGGCGTCAGCGAACTGCAGCAGCGGCAACTCACCCAGTTCCTCCGCCTGCAGGAGAAAGAGTGGGACTACTTCGCCTGCGTATCAGCATCCGTCTATGCCATGCGCCTGTTGGGCTACGTCAGGCGCGCTTGTACGGTGTCTGACATCACACGCTGGCTGACGGAGCAGCTCACCAACGATTACACCACCAAGAACAACCACGACCAGTTCCTCCGCGCATGGAAACACCACGGACGATACACCGATGATGTCAAGCACTTCACCGCCGTACTATTGGAGCTGGGCGTCGGCAAATTCCGGCAGGAATAATTAAAAAGTGAAGAATTTTCACACTTTCTGCTGTATTTATTTGCGAATGTCAATAATTTTTCGTAACTTTGCAGTTAGTCTGGTGAAAAACGAGCAACAGATAAATGAGATAATCTCACTATTATATTATTAACTTAAGTCAAATTATTATGAGAAAAGTTCTTTCTTTTTTAATGATGGCACTATTTAGTGCCTCAATGTTTGCAGCAGAGCCTGTAACGGTGAAGAGCACATTCACGAAGGCTACAAAACCTGCTGACAACAAAGTGACCGATCTCGAAGGAGTCGTCACATGGAACATCGCAACTACGGTAGGTGCAGGAGAGCCGACTTACGCTGTAGGAGCGGCAAGCTCGGTTGAGGCTATCAAGTTTGGTGCCTCAAAGTCTGTTTATTACAGTAAAGTTGAATTTTCTACGGATTATTACAAGGATTACAACGTTACATCTGTATCTTTGTATGTAAAAAACAATGGTGCCAAAGTCGGAACCTTGACTGCTAAGCAAGGCGAGGTGACCATTGGTTCAAAAGCAAATGCAGCTGCTACCAGTGACTGGAATGTATTGACAGCTTCCGGAGAAACCGGAGCCGGCGGAAGTCTGGTTGTTTCCTACGAGGTGGAACAGGCTTCGTATATTAGCTACATCGAAGTGACTTATGAAGAGGGTGGCGGTACTCCTGACCCCGAACCCACAACCCAAACCCTCTATCTGAAACTCAGTTCCGACTGGGCGGGTTGGCCTGCTAAGTATGCAGCATATTATTTTGACAATGAGACTAACGGTTGGTCGGCTTTCATGTCCGAAGTTGAAGGGGAAACTAACATCTACACCACCACTATTCCGGTTGATTACAGTTCTGTTATTTTCGCGCGCTTCAATAGCGAAGCTACTGCTCCCGCTTGGGATAGCAATAAGTGGAGCCAGACAGTCAACCTGACTGTTCCGACTGACGGCAAGAACCTCTTCACCGTCACCTCCGGCGGCACAGGCAGCGAATGCGATGGAACATGGTCTGTTTACACACCTTCGGCTCCCGCCGAGGACATCACATTCTATCTGATTAACAATCAGGAATGGACTGCTCCTACCGCTTATGTGTTCGCAGGTAGCACAGCCGAGGCTGCATGGCCCGGAAAGGCTATGACAAAGACCGACAACAAGGTCAACGGATTTGAGGTTTATTCCTATACCTTCAAGGACAACTTCACCTCCATCATATTCAACGATGGCAAGGCTGAAGGCACAACGCAGACTGTTGACTTGGCATGGGACAAGGCTAAACCTTATTTCGTTCCCGGTTCTCCCAACGGCGAAGGCAAGCTGGAGGGTACATGGTACGCTACTATGGAAGAGATTCCGGCTCCACCGACTCCCGTCTATAACATCGCAGGCGCATGGACAAGCTGGGCATTGGTTGAATTAGCCGTTGCTGAAGACGGAAAGACCGCGACCTACGAGGTGGAACTGCCGAAGGGCGAGTACGAGTTCAAGATCGTTCGCACCTTGGGCGAAGAGAAGACCTGGCTGACCAAAGAGAACGACGGCGCTTACGGATTGCACCGCGACTATACAGGCGTTGCAGGCGTCACCAGCACCGCGAACAACAACCTGAAACTGACGGCTGACGAGAACGGCATCTATCTGTTCACATGGACATTTGAGAACGACTCTGTCAACATCAAGTTCCCCGCCAAGCACGCACTGAACGAAACATGGAGTGTAGGCGAGAACACCGCTGTAGCTGCCGGTACCGTTTATGCGGACAACTACGCTATCAACATCAAGAGCGTATATGCTACTACCCTGCAAAAGAACGCCCGCACATTCGGCGGTTTTGCTTTCACACACGCTATCCAGGTGCGCAACGCGGCTTATCCTTCAGCTGACGCTCTTGCCGGAACAGAGCAAAGCGGCAGCACTTCGCTCGTTGTTACTGCAAACGAGGATGTCGATATCACGCTCTACTACAACCGCCAATCGCCGAACTCTGACGGCAAGGGCGAGCAGAACGACGGCAAGGACCTCAAGGTATTTGACCAGGCTGCGCCGACTACCGCGCTCGAAGGTACATTCAAGATTCTTGAGGCTTCGGCTGATAACAAGTACATTAACGTCACCAAGCTCCTGTCGCTCAAGAAGGGACAAGTTTATACCCTCTCTGCCAAGGGTACAACCATCCAACTCAGCGGTATCCGCTATGCATCCGATGCCGTCGAGCCCGTTGCCAAGTTCTATATCACAGGTAACGACGCGCTCGTTGGCGCTGAACTGGCATGGAACGCCAAGGCTATCAAATCGACCGAGGACACCTATACCATCACCGGACTGAAAGCAAACACAGCCTACTGCCTCAAGGTTATCGAGGATGGCGACTGGGATGGCGGCAAAG
This sequence comes from Paludibacteraceae bacterium, assembly GCA_017444065.1. Lineage (GTDB taxonomy): Bacteria > Bacteroidota > Bacteroidia > Bacteroidales > Paludibacteraceae > Colicola. The sequence continues at coordinate 26,522 of JAFSXJ010000012.1, forward strand.
TGTATGGCTATAGCAACCTGTCCGAGAAAGCAGAAGGACTGGGTAAGGATAACGACGACAACATCACCTTCAAGCTTGCCGAGGACGGCGACGTGACCGTGACCTACTACTGGCAGGAGGTTGCAACAGATGATTGGCAGATGGTATTCAAGCTCACCGGCAACTTCTACGTAGCACCGAAGAAAGACCTGTTCCTCGTGCCTAACCAGTGGGCGGACGGCGATGCCAAGATTGCTGCATGGGTTTGGGATAAGGACGGTAAGATGGATAGCTACTTCACCGATTTCTTCGCTCCGAAGGCCGAGAACAACGACACATTGGTTGTCAAGGTGGTTGCCGAGGCAGACTCCATCATCTTCGTTCGATTCAACAAAGATGCTACCGAGCCCAAGTGGAACGGCGGTGACGGCTACCAGTGGAACCAGACACCGAATGAAGGCATCGATTGGGAGAAGGCTGTATTCACCATCCTCCCGGGCACGGAGTACTACACCGACGGAACATGGGATGTTTATACTCCCGAACCTGCTGCCAAGTTCTATATCACCGGCAACGCTGCTCTCGTGGGCGATGAACTTGCATGGCAACCCAATGCTATCAAATCAATGGAAGACTCCTACAAGCTCAGCCTGAAGGCGGACGTTGACTACATGCTCAAGCTCACGCTCAACGGCACATGGGTTGGCGAGAACAACGTCCTTGGTTATGACGCTCTGACCGAGAAAGCCGACGGACTGACACGAGGCACCGGCGCCAACGACGACAACATCTGCTTCAAGCTTACCGAGGACGGTGACGTAACCGTTACCTACAAGGTAGTGGACGAAGTGGTTACCTTCAAGCTCGAGGGCAAGTTCTACGTCGCTCCCGCACCCGTACTCGCTGACGGCTTCTACCTCATCGGCAAGATCGGTGGCGTGGAAGGCTGGGATGCTGCCGGTCTCAAAGCAGAGCACAAGTTCACTCCGAACCTGGACAACACGGCTGAGTTCATGCTCAACGTAACTCTCGCCGAAGGTGACCAGATTCAGGTGGTCAATGTGCTCAGCGATGCTATCACCGCTTGGTTCCCCGGAGGCGAAGGCAACAACTTTATCGTTACGGCTGCATATGCAGGTCAGAAGACCATTTACTTCCGTCCTGACAACCAGGGGGGCGAGGGCTGGCACCACGGCTGCATCTACATCGCGCCGAACCCGGAAACCGGTCTGGGCAACCTCTCCGTGGACGGCAAGGCTGTCAAGGCTGTCATCGACGGTCAGCTCTTCATCCGCCGCGATGGCAAGACCTACACCATCCAGGGCTGGGAAGTAAGATAACAGCCTTCTGTTCGCTCGCAAATATGCGATTCAACAACAATCACCATCGTACCATTGCGGTGGTGATTGTTGCTTTCTAATTGTTGACGAGTTACTTTCGATTTGGCGCACCTCTATCGAATAAGACTTTCCGTCTATTCCGTCCATTCCGTACTCATATATTTATCCTCTCGCATTTTGGATAATTTTGGTAATTGTTGACGATAAAGTAGATTTTGGAATCATTTTTGATAATTTTGGACTAACAAAAAATATTGGTTTGTATTGGATATATTTGACGAATTATTTTTTGTTATTCAGATTTCAATAATTATCACTCTTTCGCGAGTTCCGCCCGCACGAAGTTCGGGAACTGCTTGCAGGGAGCGGAGCCGGCGAGCTGCTCGCGCCAGCGCGCGTACATCTCCATATATCGCGGATGCGTCTTGTCCTTCACTATCACTGCCGCTGCACGGCATGCCTCGCGCCACTTGCTGCGCTGCAGCTGCTCCGCAGGCGTGAGGGGAGCGGTCTTGTAGTCACGCCTATACTGCGCAAAGATTTCTTTCCTTCCGCGCCCGACCACTTCGCCGGTCAGCGGATCCCGGACGGATTTGATGCGCGTGATGCATAGACGTTTCTGTTCTTTTTTCTTACTGAGTGCGCCGGTCAGTTCCTTGAACTCATCGGCAGGTACATAATGTGCCATATTTTTTCTCCTTATAATTTTTTGCTTTGGCATAAGTGGCATAAATGGCATAAATCTGACTTTTCTGCCACTTATGCCACTTCTGCCAGTGCATTTTTTTGTGATTTGGCGAACGCTAACGTTAGTCGTTCTTAGTTGTTCTTGATGATTCGTTATGGATTGCCGAGGGCTTTCCGTATGCAGATGCTATGCAACAGCGGCTTGTTTCATATAGTGTCCCTGTCGGATTTTTATCACTACTCCCTCAGCTACCCATTTGTCATTCCATCTGTTAGCCGTACGGATAGGCACTCCTTGTGCCTTCGCTTCGTCCAACAAGGTTTTTGTCTCATACTCCTCTGGCAACAGATTCAGCAGTATCTGCTTCTGGTCCAGCGGCTTAACCGTCGGCACTTCTGTCTTCTCCGTTCCCTTTATCAGCTGATATGCCTCCGCCATGTGCAGTATCAGCTTGTTCCCTATCAGCTCGGCTGTCTGATAATCCTCATCCACACAAGCTAATGGCAAATGGCTAACGGCTAATGGCGACTGCTCTTCCGTCATCCTCAACGCCGTCAGTATCATAGCGAAGCGGTAGATATGCACCGCCATCCTCAGCACCACCGAGTGAAAATCCTCACCGAGCAGGCGTATGAGCGTCGGGTAAGCGGTCTCAAGGTGGCTGCCGAGGCGTGCACGCTGGTCAGGTGTCAGACTGAACTCGCGCGGCTGACCTGACCACAGCTGCTCGTACAACCGGTAGAGCTGCTGTGCGGCTGCGGCGATGATGGCGGGCGAGGATTCGGCAGGCTCGACATACCTGCTGGAGAACGCCTGACGGTCGTTGACGATGAGCGTGAGCAGACGGGAGAAGTAGCCGTTCTCGATGCTCGGCACCAATGCCTTGTATTGGCTCAGCGTGCCCGTCAGCACCATGCTGAGCTGCGGGTTCTCAATCACCGAATGCTCCTTGCAGCGGGCACGGGAGATCGGTTCGTGCTCGGCGGCCTTGCGCAGGGCAGTGTTGTAGTTAGCCGTACCGGAGCGCCACACATCGGTGATGACCGAGCCTTCGCTCTCGTGGATGTAACCGTGACCGTCCTGACGGGCGAGCGTCTGGTAGAAAGCCGGATAGGTGGCGTCGCCGGCGATGACGAGCGGCATCACCTGGTGAACGGGCTGCACAAGCTCCAGCGCCAGATTGGCGATACCCTTGCCCGAGGCTGCTGAGCCGACAATGAACAGCTGCAGGTTCGGATAGTAGCGCTTGGCGGCTATGCCGTAGCGGCAATACAGGTTCGGCATGCAGCTGCCGGCAGCGGTCAGCAGCGACAGCAGTAGCATGTCCTTCTCCGCATCCGACTGCGCGAGCTGCATGACGGGTTGAAGGATGGCCGGCAACTGTTCCGGCGCGATGTGTTTGGCAATGTGAAGATCATTCTCTTCAGTTGCCGGAGTGATTGTTGTAATCATAAGCAATTGGAGTTAAAGTTAAACGTTGAATGTTGAGACGCCTCTCTATATATAATAGGAAAACACGCCGGGCTGTGTCGGGAAAGCACAATCTCCGTTAGTCGGGCACCGCAGGAACTCGCGACAACCTGACGGCACCGGCGGCCATGACAATCAGCGCCTTACAAAAAGCTGTGAAAGACCTGTCGCATGTGTGCGCGTGTATTGAATATTTGACGAACTTTGCTCATCGAAAATGTTTTTTAGGCTTTTGTTTATAAATTTTGAATTTATCCGTCACTTTCTCCTGAAAATATTTGCATAATTCAAAAAAAGTCGTATCTTTGCACCGTTTTATAAAATACCACCTTATAAAATCCGCAAATAGTATAAACTATTACTTTATAGAATCGGTATGGAAAAGACTCTTTTGAAGCAGATCCTACTGGACCAGAAGCACGCATTGCAGAACTATCAGATCGAGCCGCGCGCATACAGCACGGATCCTCAGTTAAAAGTACCTGCACTGGGGAGGAATGCCCGAAACGGCGCACGTGATGCAGAAAAGGCAGTATCTGAGCAGCGTCTATCAGAAGATCTACCTCAATGATATAGCTTCGCGTAACAGGATCAGCAACCTTGCCGCCCTGCGTCTGATGGTCAAGAAAGTGGCGGAAAGCGTCGGGCAGCCCATCTCGTACAACCGGTTGGGGAATATCGTTTCCACTATTAACGGCAAGATCTCGGTGCCTACTATCCAGAACTACATCACGTGTGTCGAGGACGCGTGGTTACTGCTGCGTCTGCGGAACATCGCCGCCGGCCTTACGGACAAGGAAAGTGTATGCAAATATTATTTTGTGGACAACGGCTTTCTCAATCTGTTCCTGTTCGATGGCAGTACAGCCCTGCTGGAGAACCATGTGGCACTGGAGCTGTTCCGCCGTTTCGGACATGATTGGGAGAACGACACCGTGTATTTCTACCGTGGCGAGATCAAGGTGGACTTTTATGTTCCTGCGGAAGAATGGGCTATTCAGGTTTGCCACTCCCTCCACGACACGCAAACACTCCATCGGGAGAAGGACGGTTTGTTCAGGATCACGAAAGTCCTGACGTGCCGCCGCCGCACGATCATCACCTACGACACTACGGATATGCTGCATGACGATTACGGGGACATCGAGGTTCTGCCGTGTTGGAAGTTCTCACTGCAATAAGCTTACATGGGGAGAGCATACCAACTGATCATCAAACTGTTCACTAATTAGACGAATTGCAATGAGCCAAATATGTCAAATATTACCGATATAAACCAATATTATATTTTGGGGGAACATTTTTGGTAATTTTTGACCGAACAATAACAAATAGCAATTTTGGTCTGATATTTTATTCATCGCACTGTTTTTTATCGTTTTTTGTTCATCAGCCCTGCAAAATTCTCGTCATTTGCGTGCAATTCCACGCGTTTGGCAAGAATTTCCACACCCGTGTGCGCGAAAATAAGTACCTTTGCGCTCAAAATTATTATTCATTTAACAAAAACACTAATGCAATGAAAAACAAATCTCATGTTATTCTCTCAATCATGCTCCTGCTGACGCTGGGGGTTGGACAGGTGTGGGCGGATGATGTTATTACCTTTAAGGGCGCGACAACAAAGGATAGCAAAACGACCGCATTAACTCCTTCGATTTCAAGTAGCAATGCAAATATTACTCTTGGAACATGTGTCTCTACTTGTTCAGCGGAGAATTATATACTAACCACTGCTGATGGAAAGACAATGGCATTTGGAACAACCACCTACTATCTCTCGCAACCATATCAGAATGAAAACAAGAAAGCATGGAATGATGCCGGAGCGAACATATATGGCACATTTACTATTCCCAGTGGATACACATATACTATCAAGGGTATAAGCCATGCTTTTGCAGCGAATGGCTCAAGTAATTTCACAGCCACAATTTCAGTAAAAGATGCGACTACTTCTAAGTATAGTAGTAGTGCAATCACTGTATCCAAACTTAGTAAGGATGGTGATAAAATCACATCAACCGCAATTAATCTTGCGGAAGCTAATTGGGTTGTACTTTCGGCAGGCACATATACCATAAATGTAACTCCTTCATCTTCTGACACTAATACTGGCAAATACTTTGGTATAGCAGAGGTAGCAATAACAGGAGATTTGGAGGCCGTTGGTGGAGAGGAGCCAGAAACACCTGCAGATGAGACCGCTCCGACGTTGTCGTCATCTGTTCCGGCAAATAGCGCAACAGATGCTGCAGTAGAGGGAACTATTGTTTTGACATTTAGCGAGGCTATCGCAAGTGTTGATGGGAATAAGTTCTCGCTGAGCGGAGCAACTATCGGTGCTGTTGCCATTGATGGTACTGATTCGAAGAAAGTAAATGTACCTTATTCGGATGCAGAGAACGAAGCAACAGTAACTTTGAGTGTTGCTGCTGAAGCTGTTGCAGATGCTGCCGGTAATAAGAGTGCAGCATTGAGCGACATCAGTTTTACGACGGTTGCGGCAGTTGCAAATTATGCAGTAACACATACTTTGACGAATGTGAAAGCGACAAGTGGCGCAACCGGAGCAGATGCTGCTACTGCCGGAACGGCTTATGAGGCTGTTTTTGCGCCAACCAAGCTTGGCTACACATTGCCGGCAACAATAGGTGTTACTATTGGCGGTGAGACAGCAGCTGTTGAAACGGATTATACATGGAACTCTACGAGCGGAGCGTTCCAAGTACCGGCAGCAAAAGTTACCGGTGCAATAGTTGTGACTATCGCAGGTGTAGCGCCGGTACAAACATTCAAGAGTGATTTTACGGATTGGACGCAAGTGGGGGAAACGAATGAGTATTATGCCTATTTGTCTCAGACGAACTATACCGCTTTCGCAACTGCAGGTTGGATGGTTTATGAGGGTGAATCGACGGGAAATGCTAAGCTTTTGATCAATCCGGCTACAGACGAAGCAATTTCGCCAAGTTCGAATACAACATATGGTAAAGTTAAACAGGTCGGGACAAGATATATGGAGTTCTATCTAACCGGTATTACGACCGTTAAGTTTTATTTCCATAATGGAGGAAGTGACGAAAGAACTGCAAAATACAAACTAAATAATGGAGACGAGACGGATTTAGTTGCAATAACTAAAGCTACAAGTAATTCCGGAAGCATAACTCTCTCCGGTTCTACAAATAATACGATTCGCGTTTATGCATCTGGAGATGTTTATCTTTGCGCAATGAAAGTAACTTTGTCGGAAACATCTTGTGCGGCGACAGAGCCGGGTGATATAAGCAAAGGATCATTGACAGCAGGAAAGATTAAACTGACGGCAGGAACTCCTGTAACCGGAGATACTTGGTATTGGCAGACTGCAGCGGATGCAGAGGCAAAAACCGATGCATATGATGCTGAAAATGGAAAAGATGCTACGTCAGCAGGTACTTATTATTTGCGCTCGTACAACACAACCGACGATTGCTGGAGTGATGCGAAGTCGATTGAGTTGACAGCTGAAGACTTCTTGGCAGCTCCTAAGTTCGTGATTTACGACGGTAGTACCATGAGTGACTATGAAGACAGTGGTTCCGATAGTGACACGGGCTTTGAATGGACTGTTACCGGCGGAAACCATAGTGCAAAGTCTGTTAATACCACACTGAATGGTAAGACTTATACAAAGGGGCAAAATATCTTTACCAGTGCAACTAAAGGCCCCAATGAAGGAAATACTCGTTATATTACGATTACTATTCCAAGCGGTTATTTGGCAAAGTTCTATCTTGCTGGTGCTACGAATGGCACCGATGTGCGCAGTTCGTATATCTCGAAAGAGATTACAGGTACATTGGATGAGTCCATTGCATATGTATCTACTGATCAGTACGACGGGACATTTATGCAAAGTGGTCTCCAGCTCCCGGGAACGTACTACTACTGCGCAGACAAGAGCATTCGTCTCTACGAATTGAGCGTCCAACTCTATCCTATTGACTACAGCCGCGATCTTACCCAGGGTCAGTTGAGCACAACCTGCCTGCCCAATGGCGGTGTGGTTGTCGGAGCATCAATCTTCGAGATCGCCTATATGGATTACGAGGCGGATGGCGTAACACCGCATAAGATATTCTTTGACGAAGTGGTGGACGGTGTTATGGAAGCCGGTATGCCTTATGTGGTGCTTGTGGACGAGAACTCGACGGGAATGTCGGTATTCTATACGGATAGCGAGAACAAGGCTGCGCAGAGCAAGAATGGTCTGGTAGGTTACATGGGTGCAGGCAGAGCGCTGGTTGAGAATGAATACTTCATCTACAACAACCTGTTCTACTATGTGTCGGCTACAGATGGTGCTTCCGGACGTATCAAGATTTCGAACAACCGTGCATATCTGAACCTGGCAGCCATTCCCGGCTATTCCTCTTATGATCCCGCTCCGGGGCGTCGCCGCGTATCGATGGGTAACGGCAATGCGCCGAAGGTTCCGACCGCTGTGGACAATGCTCTGACTGACAACACACGGTGCACCAAGGTGCTCATTGACGGGCAGTTATTCATCCTCCGCGGTGAGAAGATGTATGACGTTACAGGACAGATTGTAAAATAACCATATAACCATGAATAATATGAAAAAGCTATATATACAACCACAAACAGAAACGGCAGAAATGATGCCGACAGCCATCATCTGTGTCAGTGGCGGGAATGGTGGATCATCTGACGGTATTTCAGGCGCAGAGATCGACCTCCCCTAAATTCTCTTTCCCCTCGTGAACGTGAGTTCCTTTCGACTGCGCACGTCAGGGAACAGAACATGGAGGTGTGTCACAAAATATGCACACCTCCATGTTTTACGTCTAAAATTGCCGGCAATTGTTGGTAATTGTTGACTGACAATTTATCCGTCGTTGTCTTCTGACACGCCCTCATTCGTATAGCCAAATCTGGTCAATGGTGTGGAATTGCACCAGTTTGGCGAATTATTACACACGCATACGCGTAATTTTTTGTACCTTTGCACCCGTAATTTATCTACGCGCCCGCTCGTAGACGGCGATGGGAAAACAAAGACTCTAACAACTCAAAATCTAAATACAATGAAAAAAATCTATTCTTTGATGGTTGTGGCTCTGATGAGCTTTACCATGATGGCAGGCGAGAATGACCTGCTGTGGGATTACACGGAAAATGCGCCGGAGGCCAGTCCGGTAGCTGCTGTCAACAATCCGAATGTTAAACTGACCTACGCCAGCAAGGTGAACGATGCTGCCGGAACGAACAACGGGCTGAAAGGTATCAAACTCGACAGCAAAGGCTATGCGTACTTTACCAAAGCCGCTGTGGCAGGCAAACTCAAACTGACCTTTGGTCCGCGCAAGAACGCATCGGAGTGCTCGCTGAAGGTTTCAACCTGGGCAGGGGAGACGCCCGCTGCTGAGACGGAAATCACAACCACCGCCACGCAGACCGAGAGCAACACGCAAATCGTTGATCTGACGGCTACGCAGAACAACATCTACATCCAGCGCGGTGCAAGCGTTGAGACCGTGCTCCAGAAAATCGAATTCAAGGAAGAAACAGCACGCAGCTTCGTGGACTTCAAGATCGAGTTCCGCGACAATCCGTACACTGTACTTCTTCCGGCAAACGGCGAACTGCCTGCAGGTGTGCTCATCGAGAACACCAGTTATAACGGTGGTCAACACGGTATCTTCGGTGGTTCTATTACGGTGCCGGTAGATGGCCCGGTGAAATTCACGATTGGTGCATGCCAGTACAGCGGTACGCCGATTGTCATCAAGAAAGACGGTGAGAAACTGCTGGACTTCAGCAATAACGCACCTTGCGGCGAGACTGCCGGAAACTTCGCACAGAACGTAACCTACACCTATACGGGCGATGCGGCTACACTGACGTTTGAGTTGGCAGGCAACACCTACGTGCCGTATTTCTTCGCAGAGGCAACAGAGGTGACGCCATGTGAGGTGATTTTCAAAGATCAAGCAGGTGCAGAACTATTCCGCGTACAGACTATCGAAGGCGCTGCGCTGGATACCCTGCCGGACGTAAGCCTGTTGCCGCTTCAAGGGGAGACTTGGCGTTTCCGCGGATGGTTCTATACGAACGGTAAAAAGGCACACTTGGGTGACATCATCACCGGTAATACCACTATTCAGGCGAAAACGACCGAGGAGGAACATGCGACCGTCGGTTCGGTGCAGACCTATGACTTCACGAATCCGTATTTCTATCCCGAAGACCACGAGACGATAGAGATGAATGGAGGTTATTATCACGATGGTCAACACGGTTATGCCTTCAAGAACGACGAAGGCTTTACTGTAAAAGTTGCCGGTAACGCGGTCATTGTGCTGGAAATTTGCAACTATGGTACATTCCCCTCTGCTTGGCAAGCGACCAAGGGTGCAGAAAGTTTAGGAACGCTGAATGCTATCAATGAGGCTGCTGATGGAACGAATGAGGTACTTCGCTATGAGGGCGAGGCGGCGACATTAACCTTTACGCTTGAAAGCGGTGGTGAGAACTACCTGCACAAAGTAACGGTTTACAACGTAGAGGACTTCCCTGAGAAGGACGAGTCAACCGGTTATTATATGGTTTCTTCGGGTGACGCAGCAGCCTTTATTCTGACTTTAGCTCAGGCAGAAGCCGGCGACAAGATCTTCCTGCCCAACGGCACCTATGACCTCGGCGAGACCGTGCTGACCACCATCAGCAAGAACAACATCTCACTTATCGGTCAGTCGATGGAGAAGACCATCATACGAAACGCACCCGACGCCAAGACCGAGTCGATCGACAAGACGGCTACACTGCGCATTGCCAAGAACGTCAGCGGTACGTATATCCAGGACCTGACCATCCAGAACGCTCTCGACTACTACAAGAACGACGACGGCCGTGCCGTAGCCCTCTGGGATCAGGGAACACAAACCGTTTGCAAGAACGTACGTCTGCTCTCCTACCAGGATACCTACTACAGCAACCTGCAAGGTGCTGTCAAGTACTTCGAGGACTGCGAGATCCACGGTACAGTCGATTTCATCTGCGGTGACGGCAGCGTGTACTTCAAGAACAACCTGCTCTACGCCGAGAAGCGTAAGAAAGACGGCGGTGGTCAGGACGCCTTGACCGCCAGCAACGCCGGCGCACTCGACCGTGGTTATGTATTCGAGGGCTGCACGCTCAAGAGCGAATGTCCGGTCGTAAGCTTCGGCCGCGCATGGAACTACACGCCGCAAGTAGCCTTCCTCAATACGCTCGTCGATTACAGCGCCGGTGAGTTCAGTTTCACGGACGGCAACAAGATTGAGCGCTGGACCAAAGAACTCATGAACGCAGGCGCTTGGCCGGTATTCGTTGAGTACAACACCCACCTCGCTGACGGCACCGTGCTGACGCCGGATAGCAATATCGTGGAATTTATCGACCCCAAGAGCAACAATGCAACGCAAATACTCGAGACCGTCATTGCAGCAGAAGGTGCCGCACTCCGCACGATGGAGTACACCCTCGGCGATTGGGCTGCTACCGCAAAGGCGGACGCAGAGCAGGCTGTGGCTCTGCCGGTAGTTGAAGAAGGGATCTTTCTGGTGGAGAACCCTGACGGTAATTGCTTCATCACAACAGGTGAGGAACTGAATAGAGCTGACCTGGTACCCGGCGCGACGATTCGCCGTGCCAATGCCCGTGGTGGGTTCGGTCAGCCGGTAGGTGAACCGCAAGGCGTAGAGGACGTTCAGCAGTCAGCAGCCGGCGTTCAGAAAGTGATGCGCGACGGACAACTGATCATCATCCGCGACGGCATGCAGTACAACACCATCGGACAAACAATCAAGTAACGCTCCCTTCCAAGGATGCCACGCAGACTATTCATAATCACCCTCATACTCTGCGCACTGATTAGTGTCAGCGCGTGGAGTGTGACCGTGGATGACCTGATGGCCATCCAAAAGAGTTACACCTTCACGGCGGATGAATATACCGACAACGGCACCGGCGAATGGACAGCCGGTACCCTGTATGCCGAGGGACGCATCTTTACCCCTACCGGCAACACGGTAGCCCAATCGAAAGGCAAATCCGTCATCCACGGTCAGTCCCACCTGAACTGCCTGCGCCTGAAGAACGTGCAGAACCGTCTGGCGTTCCGCGTTGCCGACACCTGCACTATCACATTCTACACCGAGCTTCGCGAGGAGCGCGGGCTGATAGTCAGCAAGCACGACCGCACAACGACATCCGACCCGTACTACGCCATGCAGCCGGCAAGCACACCCGTCTGGAGCATCCATCTGGACGAGGCAGGCACGTACTACCTGTCCGGTTATGGAGGTGACTACTTCGTTGCAGGCTTCAGCATCCTTCTGCCCGACGACGGCTTCCAGCCCGACCAGCCTGTACTGCGGTACTTCGACACCAACGGCATCCTGCTCGGTCGTGACACCGTGCAGAAAGGCAGCAGACTAACCTACAAGTACACCGTAGCCGACCTGACCATCCCTGCCGGACAGGCTTTCCGCGGATGGCGCAACGGCGATGAGCTGAAAGTAGCCGAAGGCACACCCGTAATGGCTGACATGAGCCTGTTCGCCAAGGCGACAGACATCGAGGTGGCAGCCGTGGGCAAGTATTTCTGCTACGACCTCAGTAAAGACTCCTTCTATCCCGAGGACCACGAACTGCTCACCCTCATCGGCGGTACGATAGCCGTACAGGTGGCAGGCAATGCCGTGGTGCGCCTCATTACCGACGGCGAACCGGTCACCCACCGCTATGAGGGAGCAGCCACCACACTCACATTCACTCCTCACCAGGGCAAACCTATCCGCTGCGTGATGGTGTATAACGTAGCAAGCATCCCGACGAAGAATGCGGCGGGGTACTATGTCATTAGCGCCAACGACGGGGCTGCCCTGCAGCTCATGCTCGCGACCGCACAGGACGGTGACAAGATTTTCCTGCCGAATGGCAGCTACGACTTAGGGCATGAGACGCTCACGCCCGTTGATGCCGCAATCAGCCTGATAGGGCAGTCCACCGACGGTGTGCTGATAGTCAACCATCCGCTCTATTCGGGCATGAACTGCGCCGAGACACTGGTGCTGCGCGCCGATAACATCTACATGCAGGATCTAAGTATCCGCTGCGATGTGTCCTACCCCGGTAGCATCGCTCACGGTGTAGGCATTGCCGTACAGGTGCAGGGTGACAGGAGCATCTTTCAGTGCGTCAGTCTGCAAGGCAATCAGGACACGTACTACTCCAACGGCGCAGCCACCCAGCGCGGCTGGTTCGGCAACGGACGGATAGAAGGCACGGTGGATTTTATCTGCGGCGGCGGAGACATATGGTTTGAGAACACCCTGCTCTACCTCAACGACCGCAAGAACGACGATGTCATCATCGCTCCGGCTACCAGGCCTGAGACCCGCTACGGCTACGTGTTCAACCACTGCACGATTGACGGCGTAGCCAATCAGGCAGGACGCTGGCACCTCGGCCGCGGATGGCACCACTCGCCTGCCGGCACATGGCTCAACACCACCTGTAAGATTGCTCCGTCCGCACAAGGCTACACCCATATGAACGCCGGACTGCGGGTGCGCTTTCATGAGTCGGGCACACGTCTTGCGGACGGCACGCCAATCACCGGTCACAACCTCAACAATCTGAACTACGCTGCCGACTCCGACCCCGTCTATCTGAACGACGCTGGCATATATACTTATGACCGTGTGGTGAAACGTTCGGACAACTGGGACGCTGCGGCTATTGCAGCACAGGTAAAGGCTGACCCCGCCGGGATTGATGCGGATGCCGCCTACCTCGTGGAGGACAACAGTGCATTTGTAGCCATCCTCAAGGGCGAACAACTCACAGCGGAGCAGAAGGGCAAAACCATCCGGCAGGCGAACAGCCGCGGAGGCTTCGGCGAGGCAGTCGCGTATTAGAATTGACAATTGATAAATAATAAAGGTATGAAGCGGATACTGATACTGATGACAGGTGCGATGCTGGGCATGCAAACGATGGCAACGGTTATATCGTTCTCGATGGATGCAGAGGCCTCTGCACAGAACACACCCGACGGCTGGACTGCCGTGCAGCTGCCTGCCGGTCTGCCCGCTATCACGGAGGCGAACACGTTCGTCATAACTGATGCGCCGTACAACGCCTCTACATCGTCATCCGACAACACCTCCGCCATCCAGGCAGCACTGGATGCCGCCGCCTCTGCCGGAGGAGGTATGGTGGTCATCCCTGCCGGCACCTACCTGAGCGGCTACCTCCAGATAGGCGCAAAGACCATCCTGCACCTGAGTGCCGGTGCCACGCTGAAGATGCTGCCAATCACATCGTTCGCTACCGATGGCAACGGCTACCATATGATGGACACACCCTTCATCACCGGCAAAAGCAATGCTTCGGATATAGTGATTGAGGGCGAGAGCCGCGAGACATCCGTCATCGACGGACAGGGTGCACCGTGGTGGGACGAGGTGGAGACTGCCAAAGCAGCGAAGAAGAGCACAACCCGTTCGGCAATGATACGTTTCTGGCAGGGCAACCGATACCTGCTGCGCAACTTCCGCATCCAGAACACCCCGAACACAAACATCACCATCGGCCGCAGCGGCAAAGGTGCACATGTCACGGCACATGACATAACGATCAAGAACCCCTCGTCGGATGCCGAGGACCCTTCGCACAACACCGACGGTTTTCCTATCTGGACGCAGTACGTGAACATCTACGACTGCGAGATTGACACGGGTGATGACAACATCGTCTGCGACCAGGATGCACAATTCGTGCATGTGTGGAACTGCGACCTCAAGGCGGGGCATGGTGCTTCGTTCGGCAGCTATACGACCAACATGCACGACATCATCTACGAGAATCTGACGCTCACCGGCACCGATGCAGGCTTCCGCCTCAAGTCGAACAAAGGCCGCAGCGGCGATGTGTATAACCTCGTCTTCCGCAACTGCACGATGACGAACGTGGCCAACCCCGTCAGCATCACCTGCTGGTACGACAGCCTGCCTACAAGTCCGGCATACATCGAGGCGCATGCAGATGCCTTGACCAGTACGACGCCCGCCTTCCATGACATACTTATTCAGAACGTGACCGCAAGCGGCGACACGCAGTACAAGGTCGGCAGTGCCGATACCGAGAAAGACCGCAAGTATTTCGGCATCTTCATCTACGGCCGTCCCGAGAGTTATGTGCGCAACGTGACGTTCGACAACGTGAACATCACCCACAGCAAGGGACTCAAGCTCAACTTCTGCTCGGACATAACGTTCACGAATTGCAGCTACACGGTCTATAACACCAACAAGACCGCCAAGAACGGCTCATCCACCGAGGACGCCCTGCCCTTGGGACTCATCGAGCAGCAGTACAAAGGCACCTTCACCTGGAACGGACAAAGCGAACAGAAGCAGCCTGCCGTGCTCAGTTGGAACATGGGCGAGGATGGTGCGGAGGCAACGGCTGCCAATGTCATCACCGGCGCAACCGGCTGCGCGGCGGAGGGTATCACGATAGCCATCACCGATAACACAAGCAAAAACTGGACTGCCGGTAACGGCTCTATCGCCTACAACGGCGTCACATACAAGACGCTGAAGAACTCCAACGGTGCACAGAACACCGTCACCCTGCCTGAAGGCAAGAAGGCGAGCAAGATAGAGTTCTATGCGGTGAACAATCATGACACCAACCATGGCAAACTGTCGGAACTCAACGGCACGACTTATGACGACGAGGTGACATCACAGAGGGATTATAACAACCCCACACATATCAGCAAGTCATTTGCTGCCCCTGTCAGCCAATTTACGTTTACGTTTTCCGCAACGCAGGTCTGCTTTATCGCCGTCATAACGCTGGCGGATGACGATAACCCGACGGAGATAGTGAGCAATCAGATGGCTGAAACCAGATGTCAGAAAGTGGTGCGCAACGGGCAACTGTTAATTCTCAATGATGGCAGGACATACAATGCCGCCGGATTAGAAATAAAATAACTCGAAATATCGTAATGACGTCATACCGAAAAACAACAATGAAGAAACTATTTCTAATAGCACTATTAACTGTCAATTGTCAATTGTCAATTATCCATTCGGCAGTGTCCGACCTGACGTGGTATCAGGTCTGCATGGGGCAGATGGGTACCGAGTGGTACGGCTCGGACGAGGCGAAGGAGATAGCCGAAGTTGTCATCGCCGTGCAGAAGACCAACGGCGGCTGGATGAAGAACGACCAGCTGCACAAGCTCTCGTCCTCCGAGTACCAGCGTCTGTTGAACGAAAAAAGCGGTCGCTCGTGTCTGGACAACGTAGCCACCACCCAGGAGATGCGCTATCTGGCTAAGGTGTGGAAAGCCACCGGCGATGATACCTACCGTCAGGCGTTCATCCGTGGCCTGCAAATGATTCGTACTGCTCAGAAGGGTTGCGGCGGCTGGAGTCAGTACCTGCCGCTCAGCAACGACAACGGCTATCAGGACTACATCACCTTCAACGACGACCTGATGCTCAACGTCATGAAGCTGCTGCGTGACATCTACAATAACCAAGGCGACTTTGCCGACATCACCGATGCCGCCACACGAACATGGTGCCGGACGGCTTTCGACCGAGCACTGCAATGTATCCTCGACTGCCAGATCAACATCGACGGCACCTATGCCGCCTGGGGCGCGCAACACGACACCGTAGTTCCCTACCTGCCTGCCGAAGGTCGTCCGCAAGAGTTGCCGTCCGTCAGCGGCTGCGAATCCGCTAACCTGCTATCGTTCCTCATGTCGATTGAAGACCCTTCGGACGAGCTCAAGGCACGCATCACTGCTGCCGTCACCTGGCTCGATGCGCACAAGATTGCCAATCACGCCGTTGAGGACTACACCAATACCGCCGGACAGAAAGACAGACGCATCATCGAGAAGACTGGCACCCACCTCTGGGGACGATTTATCCAGATTGGCGGCAACACCGGCACCGAGGTGTATAACAAGTTCTTCGACAAACTGAAGAACCGAGGAAAGAAACGCAGTTACACCTATAAGGGCGTAACGTACACCTATACCGAAGAGGAACAGGCGCGGGCGAACTACGACCCCGCCAAGGCATACGAACCCGTCTTCGCCATCTACAAGGATTCCATTCCGCATATGTACTACCGCTTCATATACAACTACGAGGACATGCCCGTAGCGTTCGACGACAAGGGCTGTCCGCACTACACCTCACTGTTTCCTGCCGTCCGCGTCGGTTACCAGTATGTCGGTTCGTGGTGCCAGCGTGTGATTGAGGTGGAGTATCCTGCCTGGCAGGCGAAGTACAACGGTCATGGCGAAGGAACATATGTTCTGTCACCGGAGACCTGCGTGTCGAAGAACGGCGAGCAGACCCTCACCTTCAACAACGCCTTTACGATGACCAATGACGGCGGCTGGGGCTATGTGATAGCCAAAAAGATCTACATCAAACTGGCCGCTGACATCACCTACACCATTCATATTCCCGAAGACCTGCAAGTGACCGAAGCGGTGATTCGCGGCTACGCCAATTACGATGATGCGGATGCCAGCATCATCCTATGGAACAACGTCAGTTATCCCGACGATGCGTACTTCTTCCCGCGTACCGACGCTGAGGGCAAGAACATCATCGTTTCCCACACCATCGATCATAGCGACCGGCCGGTGACAGGCGAACTCCCCTTCAAAATCAAAGGCAAGCAGCTGTGTATGTCAATCACTCTGACCTGCTCACGCCGCACAAGCAGCATTGACCATCTATCCGCCACGCCTGGAGCATACAAGGTCTTCCGCAACGGACAGATTGTCTTCATTCGTGACGGACAGGAATACACCATAACAGGACTAACATATTAACCCTTTAATGTATATTATTATGAAAAAACTTTTTACAATCCTTTGCGCTGCACTGCTGAGTGCAGGCATGTGGGCTGACACAGCCGTATTGTCAATGCAATTAGGTGCTAATGGCGCTGAAGCTGCGGAAGCTAATTCTATCACCGGAGCCGCTGGTTCACAGGCGGAAGGCTGGACGATAGCCATGACCGGGAACACGGAAAAGAACTTTGCGCATAGCAGTAAGCCTATCTCGTGTGGTAGCGAGAGTTATATTGGCCTCAAGAACTCCAACGGTGTACAAATCACCGTGACAGCCCCTGCCGGCATTTTTGCTTCCAAAGTGGAGTTCTATGCTCACTCCAATGATAATTCAGTGGATGCCGAACTCAAGGAGTTTGATGGCAACACATGCAGTGACGCCGTTACAGCTCATAAATCGGATTACGCTAACCCCACCTACATTGCTAAGGAACTGGCTACCCCGAAGAATCAGTTCACCTTCACCTTTGGTGGCAAACAGGCTTGTTTCGTTGCCATCGTAACCTACGCCGGCAATACCAACCCCAACTGCGCTGAACCGCAAATCGCGTTCGGCGACTGGAACGATACAGAGGAAGGATTCCCTGTAACCATCACCACCAATGAGGCAGGCGTTACGCTCTCCTACAAAGTTGATGATGCTGACTATGTTACATACACCGAGGCATTCTATGTAGGCTCGAAGGCTGTTGTTTCAGCCAAAGCCAGCAAGGAAGGCTACAACGATGCCATCGCTACGGCTACCGCTCCGCTGCATAGTATTGAGCGTCAGTTGACGGATGACTCATTTGCTTTTGCTGAAGGTGATCCTGTTGCCGAAGGCATGCGCATCATCGCGCCCAGCGTCACACTCGTACTCCATGACAACGCATGGAAAAGTCCGACCGCCGAAACCGACATCGAGGCTCCTGAGGACTTCGGATACACAGCATATGTAGCAGGTACGACAAACCCGTCACCCAAGGATGGTTCGCTGCCTACCGCAGGATGTTTCTACACCTTCGAGAGCAAAGCCGATGGCGTGCTGAAAGTGGCTGCAAAGATGAATGGAGGCAAGGAACTGTGCGTAGCTACAGCTGATGAGCAACTGACGGTGAAGATGAATGGCAGTGAAGTGGCATTCAAGACTGCTGTTGCATCGGCGAGCGTATATGGATTGATTGAGTTTGCAGTGAAGAAAGATGCGACATACTACGTATGGGCTATCAATTCCAAGATACCTCTCTTTGGCTTTGAGTTTGCCGAAGGCGAAGATACCGCTGTGGAGAGCACCATGGTATCTACCAAGGCTGTGAAAGCCATCCGCAACGGACAAGTAGTCATCCTCCGCGATGGCGTTGAATACTCGATTTTAGGTACACAATTCTAAGACAATATGAAAGCATTCATGGATAAAGATTTCCTGCTGCAGACAGAGACCGCACAGGAGTTGTATCACAATCATGCGGCTAAGATGCCGATTATTGATTATCACTGTCACCTCATCCCGCAGATGGTAGCGGAGAACAAACGCTTCGAATCCATCGCACAGATCTGGCTCATGGGCGACCACTACAAGTGGCGCGCTATGCGCAGCAACGGCGTGGACGAGCGTTATTGCACCGGCAAGGACACCACCGACTGGGAGAAGTTCGAGAAGTGGGCGGAGACCGTGCCTTACACCTTCCGCAACCCGCTGTACCACTGGACCCATCTGGAGCTCAAGACTGCTTTTGGCATTGAGGAGCGTCTGAACCCCGAGACGGCACGCGCTATCTACGACCGTTGTAACGACCTCATCGCCAATGACCCGAAGTTCTGCCCGCGCGGACTGATGAAGCACTACGGCGTGGAACTTGTCTGCACGACCGATGATCCGGCTGACAGCCTCGAGTGGCACAAGGTGGTCAAGGAGGACCCGACCGCCGAAGTGCGCATGCTCCCGACCTGGCGCCCCGATGCAGGCATGAACATAGAGGCCGCAACATGGAAGGCATATATCGAGAAGCTCGCTGCCGTAGCAGGCATGCCAATCGCCACATTTGCTGACCTGGTGGATGCGCTGCAGAAGCGTCATGACTTCTTCGAGTCGATGGGCTGCCGTCTCTCCGACCACGGTATCGAGGAGTTCTACGACGAACCGTACACCGACGCAAAGATCAACGCTATCTTCCAAAAAGCCCTCGCCGGCAAGGAACTCTCCGTCTATGAAATCCGTCAGTACAAGCACGCTTACCTGCATGCACAAGCTGAGATGGACTACGCTTCGGGGTGGACCCAGCAGTACCACTACGGCGCTATCCGTAACAACAACTCCAAGATGTTCGCAGCCCTCGGCGCAGACACCGGCTTCGACTCCATCGGTGAGTTCACGACAGCGAAAGCGATGAGTCATTTCCTCGATGAGATGAACAGCGAAGGTCATCTGGCAAAGACCATCCTCTACAACCTCAACCCCTGCGCCAACGAAGTGATTGCCACCATGCTCGGTAACTTCCAGGACGGCAGTGTGCCCGGCAAGATTCAGTTCGGTTCGGGCTGGTGGTTCCTTGATCAGAAGGACGGTATGGAGAAGCAGATGATGGCGCTTTCAAATCTCGGTCTGCTAAGCCGCCTTGTGGGTATGCTCACCGACAGCCGTTCGTTCCTCAGCTATCCGCGTCACGAGTACTTCCGCCGCACGCTCTGTAACGTCCTCGGCAACGACATCGAGAACGGCATGATCCCCTACACCGGCTACGAGCAGAAGCGCGTACACCAGATGGTAGAGGATATCTGCTACAACAATGCGAAAAACTACTTCAAGTTCTGATAATTCTCTCCCGCCTGCTGCTCATTCCGGGTGGCAGGCGGGAATAATTGATATGCGGTATAAATCATTGATAGTATTGCTGACCTTTGCTACTACGCTGTCCGCGCAGGAGTTCGGCCAGGTGTTCTCCTTGCGCAACTTGCCGGAGTCAGTGGTGCAAAATATTGTCCGATACAATAGTTTCACCAAGTCCTACGAACGGATTTACATCAATTCGGACTACTGCTCCTATGTGGTCGTTCGCAAAGGGGCAAGATACTACAACGCCGCACCGGGCGAGAATTTAGTGGAGAGCCGGCCTGTACAATCACAGGCGGCAGAAGGTAACTTTACAGCAACCGATTATCACTACTACAGAGGAGTCTTCCCCTCGAACGAACCTGTTACGGCATATTATGCCTTTCCTTTGGCAGAGGGGGAGAAAATTACCGTTGAGCCGCACTTCATCCGGTTTCGGGAGAGTGAAAGGGAGGAAAACTACATTGCATTCGGTACTCAAGACAACGACACCGTGTATGCTATGCGTGGAGGAGTTGCATGTATGACCGGTGACAAGAAGGGAGTAATCATCAATCATATCGACGAGACCTTTGCCGTCTATTATCATATGCGTCGTGCGTTGGTGCAACCCGGCGATGCGGTAGAAGTGGGACAACCGATTGGGTTGGCTGCCGGTGGAAAGGTGTATGTAAGTTTCCTTTATCTGGACAAGCAGTATTTCAAGCAGAAAGAGGTTGCAGAAGAGTATCCATACACGCATTTTGTTCCTCAACTGTGGGATGGCACGCAGTACGCGCAATACGAAATGACTGCATCCAAAGTTGTGCCTGCCATCACGGACGAACTGGTGATGCAGGACATGAGCAAAGCGCAGAAAAAGCGCTACCTGAAAGCGAAGAATCGAAAATGAACATACTATATATGACAACTAATTAACACAATATAAACCATTTATTCTTTTAATCTTATGGCAAAGATTATTACTTTAGGCGAGATTATGCTTC
>JAFSXJ010000118.1 GCA_017444065.1 Paludibacteraceae bacterium
ACCGCTGTTCTTCTGCTCGGTGCACTCAAGAATAACTTGCACGCGGGCCTCTTTTGTTTTCTTTGCCATAACTGTAATCCTCCTTGTTTACTCGTAAAGGTAACCCTTTTCGGCTGCTTGCTTAAGCGCAGCATCCAAACCGATCTTGTTAATAGTACGCAGACCCGCTGCACTCACGTTCAGCTGGATCCAGCAATCCTGTTCTACCCAGTAGAACTTTCTGTGGAAGAGGTTCACATCGAAAGTGCGCTTTGTACGGCGCTTCGAGTGAGACACATTGCATCCACCCATGGCTTTCTTGCCGGTAATTTGACAAATCTTTGACATTGTATTATAAATTTTATATTTATTCAGCTTCGGTGGCGTTTACCCGCGCACACAATAGGTCAGCCTCGCAGGAGGCTTACCTTAGCGGCCAATTGCCATTCTTTCGCGGTATTTCACCCATTAATCAGCCCATAAACAGCCCATTTGTCAACGCTTCATGGCACTATACGCGAAAAATCGCACAAAGGTACGAAAAATTTCCCGCAATAGCAAATATTTCTCGAACTTTTTATCAAATTCGTATCAAATGCAAACTATAACCTTCAAAACCCCAAACATGCTATCCTTTCAAACTGACAAAATGCAGTAAAATTTGCAAAAGTGCAAAATATTTCGTATATTTGCACGTTTTTTGTGCTATCATGTGCGCACGCGAACAAGAAGACAACACGAATAATATACACACAATGGATAAGAATACTTGGATTGGATTTTTGCTGATTGCCGGAATTATTGTCGGATTCTCGATGCTCAACCGTCCGTCGAAAGAGCAGATGGCAGAGCGTCAGCGGTTGAACGACAGCATAGCACTGGCTCGGCAAATGGAATGGGAAGCGACACAACTGTCAGCCGCCATCAGCGAGCAGCAGGCCGGAGCCGGCAATCCGTCATCGGAAGCAGGCACCCAACCGACAGAGGAAGAACTGGCGGAGCGTCTGCAGGCGACGTACGGCGATTTTGCGGTATCGGCACAGGGCAACGAGGATTTTGTCACGCTTGAGAACGAGAAGGTCCGCCTCATGTTCACTACGAAAGGCGGACGTCTGTACCGTGCGGAACTGAAGGAGTACAAAGCCTACGGCGACACGGTCAACGACCTGCGCCTGTTCACTGGCGACGAGTCGAATCTGGCGTTTACGCTCATCACAGCGAACAACCGCATCATCTCCACACAGAACCTGTATTTCGAACCGATAAAGAAGGATTCCGTTCTGACAATGCGTCTGAAGACCAACGCAGAAGGCTCATTCCTGGACTTCACGTACACGCTGCCACAGAACGAGTACATGTTCAGTTTCGACATCGTACCCCATCAGATGGAGCAGGTGCTTGCGCAGAACGTCAGCACCATCGAGATGCAATGGTCGCAACTCGTGCCACAGCAAGAGAAAGGCCGAAAGTTCGAAGAGCGCTACGCCCAGCTGCAGTACATGGATATGGGCGGCGACATCGACAAGCTGTCCGAGCAGAAGTCTGCCCGCAAGAAGGAGGCCGGACGCTTGCGCTGGATAGCCTACAAGGACCAGTTCTTCTCGACCGTGCTGATTAGCGAGGACGGCTTCAGCTCGTCGGAGCTGGAGTCGGAGCCTAAGAAGAACGGCACGGGTTACATCAAGGCCTACAACACCACCACGGCGTTGAACTTCGACATGCACGAACCCATCCGGCTGCGTTATTACACCGGCCCGAACCACTACAACACGCTCAAGGCATACGATGCCGGCAAGGAGAAGGGCGAACGGCTCCACCTCAAGTCACTCGTGCCGCTGGGATGGAAGATTGTAGCCTGGGTGAACGTCATTCTGGTCATCCCGATGTTCGACCTGTTCTCCTCATGGGGACTGCATATCGGACTTATCATCCTGCTGATGACCATCGTCATCAAGCTCATCATCCTGCCGTTCGTGTTCAAGAGCTATCAGTCCACGGCAAAGATGCGTGTATTGAAGCCGCAGATTGACGAGATCAATGCCAAGTTCCCGCCGGAGAAGATGCAAGAACGTCAGCAAGCTACGATGGCTCTGTACCAGAAAGCCGGAGTAAGCCCGATGTCAGGCTGCCTGCCAATGCTACTGCAAATGCCGGTAGTGATGGCTATGTTCTGGTTCTTCCCCACCGCTATCGAACTACGCGGCAAGTCGTTCCTGTGGGCAGATGACTTGTCAACCTATGACTCAATCATCTCATGGAGTACACCTATATGGGGCATCGGCGACCACCTGTCACTATTCTGTATTCTGTTTACTGTAGTGAACGTAGTCTATACATATATCACGATGCAGACTCAGGCTGCAGGCAACGATCCTTCGCAGAAGATGATGAAGTGGATGATGTATCTCATGCCGCTGATGTTCTTCTTCATCTTCAACGATTACGCTGCCGGCCTGAGCTACTACTACCTGCTGGCATTGTTCTTCAGCATCCTGCAGACGATGATCTTCCGCTGGACGACCGATGACGCGAAGATCCTCGCCGAGATGGAGGCGAACGCCAAGAAGAAAGCCAACGCCAAGCCCCAATCCGGACTGATGGCGCGCCTGCAGAAGATGCAGCAGGAGCAACTCAAGCAGGCTCGAGAGAACGCGAAGGCGCAAGCCAAGCGCAGATAAACATATCAGCCAAACTTGGCTGATCCCATACTCATGGACGAACAGAAGCTCATATTACGGTCATTCGGTAGCGGAAGTAGCGGCAACTGTTACTACTTCGGTACTACGGAGCAAGGCATCCTCATCGATGCCGGCATATCCGCGCGTACCATCCACAAGCATCTGCGCGACATGGGGCTGGACTTCAAGAACATCATGGGCGTGCTTATCACCCATGACCATGCTGACCATATCCGTGCTGTAGGTACGCTGGGAGAGCGCATCCATCTGCCTATCTACGCCACCGCGCTTATCCACGAGGGCATTGACCGCAACTACGGTGTGACACAGAAACTCCGTTCCGCACGCCGGTACTTCAATGCCGGCGAACCCTGGCAGTTGGGCGACATGCTCATCAACACCTTCGACATCTCCCACGACTCGACTGAGTGCGTCGGCTACGTGATTGACTACCTCGGTCAGCGGTTCATGATTGCCACCGATTGCGGCGAGCCGAACCCGGAACTGGAGGAGTTCCTACGCACAGCCAACCATATCATCATCGAGGCGAACCACGACGAGGATATGCTCCTCAACGGTCCCTACCCGACCTACCTCAAGCAACGTATCCTCTCGCCACGCGGCCACCAGTCGAACGACACATGCGGCGAACTGCTGGAGCGCAACTACCACTATGGTATGCGCAACATTTTCCTCTGCCACCTCAGCCAGGAGAACAATGATCCGAAGGTCGCCTACGATACAGTAAGTGAGCACTTGCTGGAAATAGGCGTCGTGCCCGGACGGGATATCAATCTTTGTGTGCTGGAGCGCACATCGCCCAGTGCTATATTTGAACTACGATTATGAAGCGACTTGTAATCATACCTACTTACAACGAGAAGGAAAACATCGAAGCAATCATCACGGCCGTGTTCGGTCTGCCTGTCGATTTTCACGTATTGGTTATTGACGACGGTTCGCCTGACGGCACCGCCACTATCGTCAAGCGGATGATTGGCGAACAGAAGCAGGAGCGCCTGTTCATCGTCGAGCGCCAAGGCAAACTCGGGCTCGGCACCGCGTACATCGCAGGCTTCAAGTGGGCGATTGAGCATCAGTACGACTATATCTTTGAGATGGATGCCGACTTCTCGCACAACCCCAACGACCTCGTCAAGCTCTTTGAGGCGCTGTCCGAAGGCGGCGCGGATGTGGCTATAGGCAGCCGCTATGTGACCGGCGTCAATGTGGTCAACTGGCCTATGGGACGCGTACTGATGTCGTACTTCGCATCCAAATATGTGCGCACGGTGCTCGGCATCAATGTGCACGACACCACAGCAGGCTTCGTCGGCGATCGCCGACAGGTGCTGGAGACCATCGAGCTCGACAAGATACGCTTCAAGGGCTACGCCTTCCAGATTGAGATGAAGTTCACCGCCATCAAGTGCGGTTTCACCGTCAAGGAGGTACCTATCATCTTCGTCAACCGCGTACTCGGCACAAGCAAGATGTCCGGAGGTATCTTCTCCGAAGCCCTGCTCGGCGTCATCCGGCTTAAACTCTCCTCTTGGGTCCGCAAGTATCCCAAGAAAAAATTGTAGAATAATATACATCTCCGTCTATTCCGTCAATTACGTACTCAGTATTTTGTTCATCGCAATTTTGGATAATTCTGGTAATTGTTGACTTTTCCTGTTCTCCGTTGAAACGCTTCATTCTTTACATAGTTGTCCTTCTGACCTTCAGTGCTTGCGCCACCAAGCCTGCACAGCATTGTGCCGAGGAAGAGCCGGTTGCTGAGGTCTTTCAACCGCGTGTGGCCTACGGAATCGCCCTCGACGACTACCGCATTGACACCTGTCGCGTTCTGACGGGTGAGACCCTCTCGGGCATACTTAACCGCCACGGGCTGACAGCCAAGCAGTGGCGCGACATGCAGCCTTTCCTCAAGCAGCACCCCGAAATGGCGTCCATCCGCGAGGGCGGACGTTACTACGCGTTCCGTAACGACACTGCCCTATGCTACTACGCCTACCGCCTCAACCGCCGCGAGACACTGATTGCCTCGCTGCTGGACAGTTTCTATCTCTGGCGCGACACCTTGCCGCAACTGACCGAGCGCCGCAAGGCGGAGTTCACCATCACCTCTTCGCTATGGCAAGCTATCAACAGTCAGGACCTGCCTGTCGAACTGGCACTGGAACTGTCGGAGATTTATGCATGGACCATTAACTTCTTTGCCCTGCAGCAGGGCGACAGCGTGCGTGTGTTGTACGACGAGTTGTTCATCGACGGTGCACGCGTAGGGATAGGGCGCATCTACGCCGCACACTTCTACCACGGCAAACGCTGGCTGCCTGCCTACTTCGCCGATGCCGAAGGTCTGCAGCCATTTTTGGCTGACTCGCTGCCCGACCTCAGCAAGATTCATAACTACTTCGACGCCGATGGGAACAGCCTGCGTAAGACCTTCCTCAAGGCGCCGCTGAACTACAAACGCATCTCTTCGACATTCTCCTACGCGCGCAAGCACCCTATCTATCACACCGTACGCCCGCACACGGGTGTCGATTATGCGGCACCGATGGGTACGCCTGTCGTAGCCTTGGGTGACGGCGTGGTCACGTTCCGCGCATACAAGGGCGGAGGTGGCAACACTATCCGCATCCGCCACAACAGCACCTACGAGACCGGCTACCTGCACTTGTCGAAGTACGCCAAAGGTCTGCAGGTCGGTCAGTACGTCAAGCAGGGCGAGGTCATCGGCTACGTCGGCTCCACCGGTGCCAGCACAGGCCCGCACCTCGACTTCCGCGTCTGGAAGAACGGCCAGCCCGTCAACCCGCTGACACTCGACTCCCCGCCTGCCGAACCCATCCCTGCCGACTTGCGCCAAGCCTACGACTCTTTGGCGATGCACTACAATCAGATACTACTGTCCAGCGGATGCGAATAAATGATTAAATCGTAAATTGCAAATCGTAAATCGTAAATAATTAAATCGTAAATATTTTTATGTTATTCTACGAACTCAAAGTCCACTATAGCCGCCAGACCGGCGAGGACAACCCAAGTAAGGTCAAGGAGACCTACCTCGTTGAAGGATTCACCTGCGCCGATGTTGAGGAGCGCGTCATGGAGATGATCAAGCCTTTCGTGTTCCAGGGCGACTGTGAGGTGCCCAGCTGCAAGAAAGTGCAGTATTACGACCTCATCCCCGCACCAGACGGCGAATACTGGTATAAGGCGCGCGTCGAGCTTATCACTGTTGAGAACGACAAGGAGACCCGCAAGGCTGTCAGCATTCTCGTGCAGGCGGACAACATGCTCGATGCCCTGCACACCCTCAAGCAGCACCTCGCCTCTCTTGACTGCGAGATCATCGGCCTCGCCAAATCCCCGGTCGTTGACGTCATCCGCGCTGTTGAGTAACTGCTTAACGTTGCAAAGCAACCAATTTAACTATTTAACGTCGCACAGCGACCATTTTAACCATTTAACGATTTTATGTCTAAAATCATCCTCACAGGCGACCGTCCCACCGGCAAGCTCCACATAGGGCACTACGTAGGCTCACTCCGCCGCCGCGTCGAACTGCAGAACACCGGCGAGTTCGACAAGATTTACATTATGATTGCTGACGCTCAGGCACTCACCGACAACGCCGACAATCCGGGCAAGATCCGTGACAGCATCATGCAGGTCGCCCTCGACTATCTGGCAGCAGGACTCGATCCCGACAAGGTCACTATCTTCATCCAGAGCGGTGTGCCCCAGCTCGCCGAGCTTGCGTTCTATTACATGAACCTCGTCTCGGTCAGCCGCGTACAGCGCAACCCAACTGTCAAGACCGAGATCAAGATGCGCAACTTCGAGGCGAATATCCCTCTCGGCTTCTTCTGCTACCCCGTGTCACAGGCGGCGGACATAACCCTCTTCCGCGGCACCGTCGTGCCGGTCGGCGAGGACCAGAAGCCGATGATTGAGCTCACCAACGAGCTCGTCCGCCGCTTCAACAGCGTCTATGGCGAGGTCTTCGACGAAGCGCAGATCCTCCTGCCAGACAACGCCGTTTGTATGCGTCTGCCGGGCACCGACGGCAAAGCGAAGATGAGCAAGAGCCTCGGCAACTGCATCTACCTCAGCGACTCCGCCGAGGAGGTCGAGAAGAAAGTCAAGTCAATGTACACCGACCCCACGCACCTCAAGGTCAGCGATCCCGGACACCTCGAGGGCAACGCCGTGTTCACCTATCTCGATGCCTTCTGCCGCGACGAACATTTCGCCAAATACTGGCCGGAGTACAATAACCTTCAGGAACTCAAGGACCACTACACCCGTGGCGGTCTGGGCGACATGAAGTGCAAGATGTTCCTGTTGAAGATTATGCAGGAGTTCCTGGAGCCTATCCGCCAGCGTCGTGCCGAGTGGGAGCAGCGTCTGCCGGAGGTGCGTGCCATCCTGGAATGCGGCACCGCCGAAGCCCGCCGTGTCGGCGAGCAGACCATGACCGAGGTCCGCCGCGCCATGCGCATCGACTACTTCGCCTGACCTCTCCCCATCCCCACCTCCACTGCAATACATCGAACCCCACGGACTTGCCGCGGGGTTCGTTGCGTTAGTGCGCTTGTCTCACATTTGCCTAATAGTGATTGCCGAACGCAAGTTTTTCTATGTTTACGGCTTCTGTCGGTTGTTCCCCGCAAGAGGTGTGATGTGGGCGGTTGATTGAATAGGTAAGCATGCTTACATAGGCAAGCAAACGGCTATAGCACAAAGCCCGACAGGGTAACAACCGGCAGAAGGGTTTATGTAGGTTTATTTTCAAATTATTGATAATTCTTAGCCCTAAAGGGCACGATTATTTGTTGACCACAAAAACTTCATCGCTATGTAAAAAGCAGTAAGTAACACAAATAGCCCCGAGGGTGTTCTCGGGGCTATCTGTGTACATCAGGTTCATCTGTCGCGTGGTTACGGTATCATGAACTTGCCTGACTCAATGCGCTGCTTGTCGCTGTAGAACAAGTAGAAGAATGTCTGTCCATGAGCAGGGATGGTGAAGTACAAACCGTCGCCTGTCGCATCAGTCAGTATCTCACGTCCGTTCGGGTCAGTCGCCAGCACAACATCATTCGGGTTGCAGACGGGCAGTGTCTCGTTGAAGAACAGGTGTCCGTACTGGTCGTAGACAGCTATGCTGGTATTGACGCGGATGGTGAACGCTGCAAAGGTCTCCGTGCCGGCAATCTGCTTGATGAGCACATCGGAAGAACGAGCCTCCAAAGCCGGATTGACAGGTGATACGCGGAAGACGACTGCATAGACGTTCTCCGAGCCGTCCTGTGCCGTACAATAGATGTACGTAGGTTCACCAATGGCACCCGGAGTGACAGAAACCTCTGCCAGCGAATCTTGTGCAACAGCCTCAATCATCGGAGCTGTCTCACCTTCCAGCAACAAGTACTCATACGTGAATACCGAGTCGGCGAAGTTCGCGATAGATACTCCATTGAGCAGAATATCCGAGAGCAGACAGTTGTCGTTGAGACGGATAATCTGATTGATAGCATAGACACGTGTCTCACCGTTCTGTGCCAAGACATTGATATAGACGGAGCCATCCTCCTCGGTAACGCTGATGACCTCTGTGGAATCGCCCTGTACATACGTAATATCCTCTGCATGAACGAATGCTGTCGAATCTGTTCCAACAGGATATGCAAGCGTGTAGATAGTCGAATCCTTGTCAAAGCCCTCAATCGTCTCGCCGTTCACCATCAGGTCGTCCAGCCAGTTAATCGGGCAGCCCTCAATGGTGAAGATAACGACGTAGTCGAGGTAGTTATTTTCGTCCTGCGATACAACGGAAATGGTCACCACGTTGTCAGCAGTCTGCACATCAGCCACAGCCGTTGTGTCTGTCAGCACATAGCCCACAGTCGGCAATTCGGTCGTTCCGTACGGCAGTGTTACGTTGTACTCAAACAGGTCGCTTTGGAACTCAGCAAGCGGTTCATCACCAATTGTTATACCGTTCAGATGCGCCTCGGGCGACTTGGCGTAGATGAAGTTCAGAACGTACGTGTGTACGGTTACGCCGTCAGCAGCCTTGACTGTAATGCCATAGATACCAAAGAACTCGCCAATCTCCACTACCTGGTTGAAGTCTCCCTTCTCATAGGTGATCAGCGGTATTGCAGTAGTGCCATATGGCAAGTTAACGTTCACCATCTCCGATTCCGGGTCGAACGGATCAACCGCCACGCCTCCTACGTAGATTGCCTTAAGCAGGGCGTTGTTGCTCTTGGCTATATCGAAGTGGAGGTTGTAGATACGCTGTGTACCGTTCTCAGCCGTAACAATGATACGCACTTCATTATCGGTCCGTATGACTGTCGTATCCTGATACATATCTCCGAGTTCGCAGTTCACGGCAGGTATCGATGTTGTGCCATAAGGCAGCGTGATGGTGTAATCATTCTGCAAGGGATTGAATCCCTCAAGAGGATGATTGTCAAGCATAATCTGCCGCAGTGTATCAACATCGGAAGCCTGTATCTCGTATATAACGGTATATATGCTCTTGTTGCCTGTACCTGCTGTTTCGGTATATCGTTCTGACAGGACGGTGAAGCGATAGGTGGTCTGCAATCCCTTGGTAATCGTATCAGTGATAACCGTCTGGTACGGGTCAGCCTGGTCATAGTCCATTACCGGTTGCATCCTCACGCCCTTGGGCAGCAGGTAGTAATAGTAATCCTTGCTTGGCGTAAAGCCTTCAATCAACTGGTTGTCGGCATAGATGGCTGTCAGCGTGTCGGCATCCGAATAGGTGAATGCGAACCGGATACTGTAGGTATCAGCCGTTCCATCCTCCGCTGTGACATGTATATCGGTCTGCATACCGTCGCTGCTACGCTCGGTGGTAACCGACTGCTCGGTCTCCGCCTTGATAAAGTCAACCGACGGAACGGTCCGCACGCCTACTGGCAATGCAATCGAATAGGTGTATTGCGTCGGGATATACGCATCCAGCGTATCACCGTTGAGCAAAATAGCCGATAGTGCTGTGTTGGACGACTGCTCAACTACGAAGATCAGTCTGTAATCGTTCTGCGTTGTGCCGTCCTCGGCAGTCACGCGCAGGGTCTTGACGAGTCCGGCTGAGAGGATCTCCACCGTTTGTGCTGTCTCCTGCAACGTAGCGGAGATGTCCGGCAGCTGGGCGTCTTTTGCCAGCGGGATACGGTACGTATAGGTCTTCTCGTTGAACGGATCGACTTCGATGTCATTCTCCTCGGCATAAGCAGTCAGCGACTTGCCGTCCAGCAGGATGGCTGCCAGATTGGCATTGTTGGACTTGGCTGCGCGCCATACTTCAATCTCATACTCGCGGACTGTCGTACCGTCCTGTGCAGTCACGGTCAGCAACTTGCCCTCTTCGGTATCGCTCACCACAACGGTCTGGAAACGGTCGGCTGTCGTGTAATCCACATTCACCTCGTCGCCGAAGACCTGCATGGAGTAGAATGTACGTGCAGGACGGAAACCGCTGACCGAATCACCGTTAACCAGGATATTCAGCAGCTCTGCACTATGCGACGGTTCAGCATTGATTGTAAGCTTGTACTCACGAACGCTGGTCCCGTTCTCCGCAGTGACGGTGATCACAGTTGTCTTGCCCAGTTCGGTAGCGGGGTCGATAGCAACGCTCTGACTCTCCTGACCAAGTGTGTAACCTACAGCCGGCAGTGCAGGCTCGGCTACCTTCGGCGATGTGGTCGGGATAGTATAGGTGTAGTTGAGCTTGTCAGGATAGAAATCCGCCAGAAGTGCGCCGTTGACACTTATTCCTGCCAGTGCCGTTATGTCGGAGCTCTCAGGGCGCAGGGTGAACGTATAGGTCTTCTGCGTGCCGTCCTCAGCCGTCACAACAATAGTGAACACGCTAACATACGTACGTGCAGCAGCCACGCGTTGCGGAGCGGTCGCCGGATTGGACATCGTAATGGTAATCTTCTGTACGTCTTCGCCTGCGACGAACTCTACCTTCACCGGCTCATCGGTCTCATAGGTATAATCGGTCTGCATGGGGTCGAAGTCCGCATACGGATTGCCGTTGATGAGGATGCCGCCCAACGAAGCGTTTGACGACGGCTCCTGAGGATACGTAATGGTATAGGTATGCGTCTCGTCCGAACCGGTAAGAGTTATGGTAAGCGAGTCGTCGGTTATGGTCTGCACAACGGCATCGGCGGCATACTTGCGGCTGAACGCCACATTCTCCGATTCACGCAGTTCATAGGCATACGTCTCCTCTGCGAACGTTGTAAGCACCTCTCCGTTACGGCTGATACCTGTCAGCTTGCCATAAGTGGTCTCGGCTGTCGGGGTGAAGTCAACGGTGTAGGTCTGCTGGCTGATGCCGTCCTCGGCTGTCACAACAAACGTGTAGCGGTTACCGTCTTCCTTCATGTCCACAGTCTGGTTCAATGTGCCCTCTTCGCCCTTGACAAAACCGAGCACAGGCTTGGTCTGACCGGTTATGGTATATTCGGCTGTAGCAGGGTCAAAGACCGGAGTAAGTGTTGCACCGGTTATGCCATCCAGCGTTGCCTGCGAGGTGCGCACGTCACGGAACACATATATATCCGTCTTCGAACTGCCGTCCTCTGCTGATACGGTCACCTCTATAGCATTGCCGTTCTTCTGAACGGAGAACTTCTGATGGATGCTTGCCGGTATGATATTCAGGTCGGGCAGTGCGGTTGTGGCGTAAGGCATGTTGACATACGTCGTATCGTTGGAAACGGTCGTTCCGTATGTGCCGAACGAAGCCGTGTAATCCAGCGTGGTTACAGCAGCACGTTTGAGCACTACCGAATATACGGTGCTGTCGGTCGAGTTCTCGCCGAAGTTAGTCACCAGGGCTGTCAGTTCGCCGTTGCTCCACTCGCCATTGTTCTTCCAACGGATAACCTGCATCTGGTCGTGCACCGCACCGGTGAACTTCAGAGCCGGTACACCGACTATATCCTCACCGTCTGCCAGCGTGTAGGTGAATGTATTGCCGGACTTGGTAGTAGCCTTACCGTTGACAGTGGCAGCAGTCAACTCGGAGTTGTAGATGAAACGCAGGTTCTGAACAATAAGCGATGATTCACTAATAGTACCACCATTATAACATTTTGCTGTAGATGAAGAAGGTGTTGGTTTGTCAGCAGCCTTGATAAGCAAAGTATATCTTGAGACTTTGCCGATTGAGCCGTAATTGATATCCTTGATTGCTGTTTTTTTAGTATTCAAAGGACTGAATGAACCATCATAATCGGTAGATGCAGTAGTTGACCCGTTACTCATGAGCAATTGCCAAGTCCATTTGGTTATATCACCACTAACAGCCAACGGATTATAGTCCAATGCGAACTGCTCGGGAGTATTACGGAAGACAACGCCGGTGCTCTTATCTCCTTGCATACGGAAAGTAGAATTACCGGAAGTTTCCAACGTGACAGACATATTCGCATTCAAGCTCATCATACCGGGCACGGAACTATTGAGTGACGCACCACGCATCGTTGAAAGCAAAGCTCCGTTCTCGCCACCCATCATCACTTCCTTACCTGTCGAGTATGTAAAACTGATTTTGGTTATACCCAGATTGATTACATAATCTTTCTTATCAGCATAGTCAGCGGGGACATTCCAATTATATGGTTTGTAGCCGGTTTTTTTAGCAGATTGCACCCAACGGTCAGACGAGAAATCAAGATAGGAATACCATTGTCCATCCTTCTGATACATATTATCGTGCTCATAGAACCAACAAACGCTGTATGTCTCACCACCATCTACCTTGAAGGTAATCTGCTTCTTGGTCGCGTTGATAGCCGACGGAGTAACCGTTTCGCCGTTGTAGGTCTCGTAGGTAAAGTCTGCAGCAGTAGGTTCAGCCGTTACATTAACCATATAATTATATACATACGGCTTGAAGTTCGGCACTTCTGCACCCTTGAATTTGAGCGACTTGAGTTTGCCCGTCGTGTCAAACTCCGGCATAACAGGAGTAACGGTATAGGTTACATCATTCACTTTCTCCTTGTTGGCACTCACAATGAGTTTCGCGCCACGGCGGATACCGCCGTTGTAGAAGACTACCGCCTGCTCCTCATAATTCTTCACCACCTGCGTTACGGTGAAAGAATTGCTGCCAAACGGCAGGTTGACATCATTGTTGCCTTTGACAGGAACAAGCACTCCGTCCACCGTCTCGTCAGCAGCATTGGTGTAGGTGTAATGAATCTCTTTGAGGATATTCTCACCTTGGGGCTGCTCTATAGTGTAACGGATGCTGTACGTACGCTTGTCGCCGTTTTCGGCTGTAACG
>JAFSXJ010000119.1 GCA_017444065.1 Paludibacteraceae bacterium
ATCCGGGCTTCAAAGCGATGGTGGACAAGGGCAAAAAGGAGATTATCGCGTACTACAACACCTATTGCGATATTGTCATTGCTGATGCGCAGACTATGGTGCAGAAGCATGAGTTCTCCGGTGCGATTGACCTGCTGACCAGCGTACCGGTGGTTTGTGAGTCGTGCTACCGCAGAGCACAAGACGAGAGTCTGGTTGCTTATCAGGCATGGCGTGACGAGGTTTGCCTTATGGCCCTCAACAAAGCACAGGCAGCTTGGGCTACACGCGACGCCAAGGCTGCTGCAGCGGCACTGGAGTTCATCCCCACCGATGGCGCTTGTGTCAAGGATGCGAATGCACTGAAGCATGAGATCGCTGCCAAGTTAGACGCCAAAGAGCGCGAAGAATGGGAGTTCAAGATGCGTCAGTACGAAGACCAACAGGCAGCCCGTGCACAACAGGCGGCGGAACAGCCTACCAATTCCCGCGCTGTAGCTACGCAGCAGAAACAAGCGCTGCAGGTAGCTACGAATGCCGTGGCGGACCAACCGGAAGAGATAGCAAAAACTCCCGCTAAACCCAAATACCAAGTGAAAGGTAAATGGTTTAAGTAATTGATAATTGATAATTGATAATTTAAAACGAGCTCGTCATCCCGACGAACTCGTTTTTACATATAACAAACAATCTCTAATAATCCACTAATCAAATAGTGTTTACTCTTATATAACAAACATCGTGCCAAACTCATTTTAAAATAAAAAAACATTTTATTTATAAAATATTTGCATATTTCGCAGAAAAGTTGTACCTTTGCACGCAATTTCGAAAGATGTATGGCTATCGAGATACGAGAAATACATAGCAAACGGGAGTTGGAGCAGTTCATCGAGTTCGCCAATGAGCTCTATAAGGATTGTCCGTACTACTGCCCGCCGCTGTTCTTCGATGAGATGAATTGCTTCAATCCGAAGAGCAACCCGGCCTTGGATGTATGCGAGTATCAGTTATGGATGGCGTATCGCGATAACCAACCCGTCGGACGTGTTGCCGGTATCATCAACCGCCGTGCCAATGAGACGTGGAACGTAAAGAAAGTACGTTTCGGATGGTTTGATTTTATCGACGATACGGAGGTCAGCAAAGCGTTGCTGGACACCGTAGCCGAATGGGGTAAAGCACGAGGAATGAATGCGCTCAACGGTCCTGTCGGGTTCACGGATTTTGACCACGAAGGACTACTCATTGACGGATTTGACTATCCTGCCGTAATGGCCTCGCTCTACAACTACCCGTACTATGTACGGCATATTGAGGC
This sequence comes from Paludibacteraceae bacterium, assembly GCA_017444065.1. GTDB lineage: Bacteria > Bacteroidota > Bacteroidia > Bacteroidales > Paludibacteraceae > Colicola. The sequence continues at coordinate 1,301 of JAFSXJ010000119.1, forward strand.
ATATGGAATGGAGAAAGAGGCGGACTGGATCGAACTACAGGTCTTCCCGCCGGAGAAATGTCCCGACCGTATCGAGCGTCTGTCGGAGATGGTCAAGCAACGCTACCACGTGCATGTAGTCAAGGTGAAGAACTCGCGGGAATTAGTGAAGCGATTCGGCATTGAGTACATGGATGTTATCGACGCCGCATACCAGAAGTTGTATAACTTCCAACCGATGACCATTGAGCAGAAGAACTATTACAAGGATATGTATTTCCAGTTCCTCAACTTCGATTTTGTGACCTTGGTAGTGAATGAGAAGGAAGAGTTGGTGGGAGTCGGCTTAGGAATGCCGGATATATCCCCTGCGTTACGCAAATGCGGCGGTAAGTTACTGCCCTTCGGATGGTATCATCTGCTCAAGGCCCTCAAAGCGAAGCACATGGAATCATTCAGTTTTCTGCTGATCGCCGTGCGGCCGGATTATCAGGACAAAGGTATCAATGCCCTCTTCCTGCAAGACCAGATACCGCTCATCAACCAATACGGAATCCGCAAACTGGAGACCACAAGCATGCTGGAGACCAACACCAAAGTGCTGTCTTTCTTTACGCAGTTTGAGCACAAGCAGCATAAGAAACACCGCGCATACATCAAAGCGCTCTGATGGCGGGCAGAAGCAAGACATATGAAGCAGCACTGGCAAGGCTGAATGCCTATATCAAGCAGGAGAAATTGCGGGTGTCTATGGTTCGGAAGGCGATCTTGGAGAAAGTATGTCTCTTTAAGCAGCCTTTCACGGCCGAGCAACTGATAGAGGCGTGTGCAGACGAGTTTATATCAGATGCTACCATATACAACGCATTGAACCTGTTCGTTGCGGCACAGATTTTGCAAGCTGTTAAACGGCAGCGGGGACGAACCGCAGTAGAGTACGAACTGACTTTCGGTTCTCACTCCAAGATACAGATCGTTTGCCTGGAATGCGGACGCGTGACGAACGTGCGCGAAAAGGTATTAGAAGAACAAATAAAGGAATATAAATACTATAATTTTACTCCCTATCGGATCTCCATGACCCTCTACGGAGTATGCAAACACTGCAGAAAACCGAAACGGGAACAATAAGTACTTATGAGTTCATTGTCACTATATTGGATCTTATTCATCGGCATCGCCCTTGCCAGTTGGATTGTGTCGGCTTCGTTGGAGTCCAAATTCAAGAAATACAGCAAAGAGGCTCTGCCGTTCACCGGTCGTGATATCGCCGAGAAGATGTTACGCGATCATGGTATCACCGATGTGCAGATCACGTGCATTAAAGGTCAGTTGACCGACCATTATAATCCTGCTACCAAGACCGTCAACCTCTCGGAAGAGGTCTATAAGGGAGCGAACATTGCAGCAGCGGCTGTTGCTGCACATGAGTGCGGACATGCCGTTCAACACGAGAAAGAATACGCACCGCTGAAGATGCGTTCCGCCCTGGTTCCGGTTGTCTCCGCGGCCAGCCGATGGATGACGTGGATCTTACTCATCGGTATGCTTACCGTCGAGACTTTCCCGCAGTTATTGCTGATCGGCATCGCTCTTTTTGCCACCACCACGCTCTTCTCGTTCATCACCTTACCGGTTGAGATAGACGCCAGCAGACGTGCTGTGAACTGGTTGCAGGAAGCAGGAGTCACCAATCGGGAGACGACCGACATGGCGTCCGATGCTCTCCGAAGTGCCGCTTATACATATGTGGTTGCAGCGCTCAGCTCGCTCGCCACATTAATATACTACATACTGATCTTTTTAGGAGGAAGAAGAAATTGATAAATTTATAGTGAGGTAAAAGTTTTTTGCCGAACTAAAAGCGTAGCATAACACGAAGGCGTAATCGAGCGGTAGTACCGCGAGTCACGCGCAGTGTTAATGCAAGCGCGGTCCCGTAGCTCAATTGAATAGAGTGTCAGATTCCGGTTCTGAAGGTTCTGGGTTTGAGCCCCAGCGGGATCACGTGAAAAAGAACGTAAAGTGTTGAATTATTGCACGATACGTTCTTTTTGCTTTTTAAATTGACGGGGTTTTGACGAAAATCTGCAAATTACCCGGCGTTTCGGCACTTTGGGCATTCGCATGCGATGTGCAGCAATGAACCGGCAAGCGCACAAGCGACATCACCTGTAAGGTAGGCGACCTCCTCACCTCTGTTCGGAATGTGGAGTGCCTCTGCTATATCGTCGGCCAGGTGTCGCAGTTCGTGCGAAAATGTATTAATTGTCTGCGCTGGCGATGTGCTTTGCGAAATTACGACCACGCTCTCGCGCGTCCTACCGGAAGAGTATGTCATTCCGCTATCACGAACAGCACGCTGCAGATGCCTTTCTGCTCTCATAAACTCCGCTGGGCTGATGCCAATGCTATCAAGTACGCCGATAATCTCCGGTGCGTCCATAGGCGTGGCCGCCATGAATACATAAACATCCCAGCCGTACTGCTCGATATTTATCGTCTGCCGGATCATACAAAATCTTCCCAATAAATGGTGCAGTCGTCTTTCATGCATGTGTCTGCGTAAAAACGCACAAACGGCATGCCTTCATAGCCATCCGGGTCGTTTATGTAGTCAGCGACGTACTTGACGAGGTGCGCCTCGTCAACGATTGAAGAACCATAAAAATCAGCCCTGCACATATTAGCCACATACAGCGCATCATAGATATGATCCGTTTTTAGGTCAACAGCATAAGCTTTAAGGAGAGCTTCGAGCGATTCCTTTGTGTACGCTTTGACTGGATTGCCGGATTTGTCGCGCATATGCGACGCAGCCCATTCCTGCAGAGCTTTGTTGAAATGCCAACCGTAGTTGCTTAGATATGCACGCATTGCGCGTGGCATATCTTCATATATTGTCTTGTTCATAGATTTCAAAATTAAGGGCAGAGAACCATAGTCCCCTGCCCGGGTTACTGATTAGTAACGTCTACGCTCACTGAGGTAGCGGTCACGTTCCATCTCGTCGCGATAGCGCTCGCGTTCTCGATCACGATCGTCCCAGTGTTCACGATACCGGCTTCGCTCGCTGTAGTCTCCACCGTATTCAGTCTCCATGGATTCGACATCTTCACATATCTCTTCCATGAGCTTCTTTGCGGTCTTGACTTTGTGCTTGAACTCGCGCAGTTCGTCAACACTCGAGCCGTCCTTTTTGCTGATAATAAAAAGTCCCATTGCGGTGTCCTCCTACTTTCTTTGTTTCAGCACCTCAGAGAGCATGCCTTTTATGTCCCCGATGGACTTTTCCAATCCATCAACACGGCCGTTGAGCCTCTCCACCGCTTTAGTGCTTTCGGCTGCACTGCGGACTTGCGGGTTGAGTTTTGCAATGATCTCGTCACAGCAACCTACGATATCCTTGTGCTTATCAACGGAAGCGAGTGCCTCCGCGCTTGCATTGCGCATGGATTCAACCTCACGCAAGATATCGTCTTTATTATCAGCCACGACCGTCTGGCCGTTGTAACTGAAGATGGTTGCGTCGGACGGTAGCTGCTTGAACTCGAGCACCTGGTCGCCGGATTTGACTTTCGCGTCAACGGTTGTCCGTTGTTGCAATGGGAAGCCTGGCTGGAATGTTGTGGCGCCTGCTGCGAATGCCGGAGGCGTAACCTCAATAACCTCGCCAGTTTCTACTGACGGTTTGTTGTCTTTCTTGAGCACATAAACAAGCGTGCCCTTTCTGAGTGTACTGAACATGTTGTTTGACTTTTAGTTGATTTACATTGAGTTGTTTATGCCGCCGCTTGAGCAGTACCGAGCAGTTGCAGGGTGCTGTTCTCACGGTCATAGTAGAACTCGTAAACACCAATGCCTGGGATGTCGGCAATCGTCAATGGGTCGCCACCTGCTTTTGTCGCTGCCTGCGTGCCACCATTAGCAGTAAACACGATAGGAAGCGTAGCGGTCGCTCCGTCTGGGAATGCTTGCGAAATCTTGATAAGCATGGTGCCGCGAGGACCACTGACACGGTACGACGGGATGGTGAATGTCGCGGCAGTTGCGCTAACGGAAAGACCGGTAGTTGGCAACAATAATGAACCGCGACGATTCACGAGGAGCATCGGTATGAAATTAAAGAAGTCCCACATAGTGTCCTCCTTCCTTCATTATCCGAAGAATCCATTACCTCCATAGCCGTAACCATATGTGCCCAGTCCGGCAAAAGCCAATGCAGCCGTCGGAACACCTGTAACAGGCGAATACGGGATGGTTACAGACTGAGGCATACAGCCTTTGATGGCTGTCACCTCTTTGCTCAACTCATTGAGCGATGCAGCAACAGGAGCGAC